>JBJTVI010000253.1:0-12506 GCA_046081145.1 Rubrivivax sp. | reverse complement strand
CGATCTCGCACTCGGTGGCGATGAGGTGCTCGAAGCCGAGGTGCGCGGCCGTGAGCTCGGTGAGCACGCGGTTGGTGGCGGTGGTCATCACGAGCAGGTGGCCAGCGGCCTGGTGATGGCGCACCTGTTGCCGACCGGCATCGGGAATGCGCGGCACGATCTCCTCGACGAGAAAGCGCTGGCGCAGCGGCTCCCAATGCGCCAGCGTGCGCCCGGCCAGCGTGGAGACGTAGAAGCCGCAAAACTCCTGCGCGCTCACGGTGCCGGCGCGGTAGCGGGCCTCCATCTCGGCGTTGCGGGCCTCGAAGCTCGCGCGATCGAGTTCACCCGCGCTCATGAGCCATTCGCACCACAGCACATCGCTGTCGCCGCTGAGCAGCGTGTGGTCGAGGTCGAAGAGGGCGAGGGTGGTCAAGGCGCAGCGTGCTTCAAGCGCGTCAGGCTCTTCTTCAAGCCGGCTGGCGCAGGTGCCAGGCCTTGGGCCGCGTGAAGGCCTGGATGCCATAGGTGGAAAGCGTCAACCCGATGCCCGAATCGCCCACGCCCGACCACGGCAGACGCGGGCTCACGCGGTCGCAGCAGTTCCAGTAGACGCTGCCGGCGTTCACGCGCGCGAGGATGGCACGCGCGGCGACTTCGTCGCGCGTGTACACGCCTGCGGTCAGGCCGTAGCGGGTGTCGTTCATCAGCGCGATGGCTTCCTCGTCGCTGGCGGCCGCCTGGATGCCCACGATCGGGCCGAAGCTCTCCTCGCGCATTACCTCCATCGTGTGGTTCACGTGGGTCAGCACGGTGGGCTCGAAGCCTTTTCCGGGGCCGGGCAGTCGCTGGCCGCCGCAGGCGAGCGTCGCGCCCTTGGCCAGCGCATCGGCCACCTGCACCTCGAGCACGGCGATCTGCGGCGCGCGCGTGAGGGGACCGATGTAGGTGGCGGGGTCGGTGGGGTCGCCGCGCTTCATGCCCTGCACGGTGCGCACGAAGTGCTCGACGAAGGCATCGTGGATACGCGCGTGCACGTAGATGCGTTCCACCGAGCAGCAGCCCTGGCCGGTGTTGTACATCGCGCCATCGGCCAGGCTCTCGGCGGCGGCTTTCACATCCACGTCCTCGCGCACCCAGATGGGGTCCTTGCCGCCGAGCTCGAGCTGCACCTTCACCAGGCGCGTGGCCAGGGCCGCCGCGATGCGCTGGCCGGTGGCGTGGCTGCCGGTGAAGAAGAGGCCGTCGATGCGCTGCTCGAGCAGTGCGCGGCCCACCTCGCCGGCGCCCACGAGGCACACCATCACATCCTGCGGCACGCCGCTTTCGTGCAGCAGCCGGGCGATGTGCTGGCCGCTGAGCGTGGCGTATTCGCTGGGCTTGTAGAGCACGGCGTTGCCCGTGAGCAGCGCCGGCACGATCACGTTGCAGCCGACGAACCAGGGGTAGTTCCAGGCCGAGATGTTGGCCACCACGCCCAGCGGCGCGTGGCTGATCTGCTCGTGCATGCCGCCGCTGTCGAACACGTGCTCGTCGCGCACAGCGCCTTCGGCCTGTTCCAGAAAGAAGTCCAGCCGCGGCAGCAGGCCGTTGAGTTCGTTGCGCGACAAGGCGATGGGCTTGCCGGTCTCGGCCGTCATGGTGGCGGCCAGTGTCTCGAGCTGCGCCACCACGGCAGCGCGAAAGCGCGCCACGGTGGCCAGGCGCTCGGCCATCGGGCGCGCGGCCCAGGCGGGCTGGGCGGCGCGGGCGGCGGCGGCCTGGGCCGCGACGCTCGAGGCGTCGTCAGCGGGGAGCTCGGCGAGGGTCTGGCCGGTGGCGGGATTCGTGATCGTCAGGGTGGGCATGGGCAGCGAAGAGGGCTGGGGGATGTGAAGGCAGGCGAGCCCAGTGGGCAACTGGCGGCATGGGCCAAGGCGCGGGGGGTCAGCGCGGCGAGCCCGTGCGCGCCGCCTTGACGACCCGCGCGGCGGCCAGGAAATCCTGCAGCATCGCCGTGTCGTCGAAGTTGTCCGCGCTGCCGGGCACGTGGAACTCGGGGTGCCACTGCACGGCGGCCATGTAGGGGCCTTCGCCGGTGCGGCGGATGGCCTCCACCGTGCCATCTTCCGGGCAGCGCGCCTCGACGACGAAGCCCGGCGCCACCTGCTTGACGCCCTGGTGGTGGATGCTGTTGGCGACGGCCCGTTGCACACCGGGGTAGAGCTCGGCCAGCCGCGTGCCGGGCACGATCTCGATGGGGTGGTAGTGCTGCTCGTAGCGCTCCAGCCGCCGGTGCTCGCGCGAGCCGGGCACCTGTGTCTCGATGTCCTGGTAGAGCGAGCCGCCGTACATCACGTTGATGAGCTGAAAGCCTCGGCAGATGCCGAAGACGGGTTTGCCCGCCCGCACGAAGGCCTCGATGAGCTCCATCTCGTAGCGGTCGCGCACGGGGTCGCCGGCCCAGGCGGGCTGCAGCGGCTCCTCGCCGTAGGCTTGCGGGGCGATGTCGTTGCCGCCTTGCAACACCAGGCCGTCGAGTGCCTGGGCGTAGTCGTCCAGGTCGAGCTCGCTGCGCGTGACGATGCTGCCCTTCGTCACGGCCGGCACCATCACCGGCATGGCGTGGCCCGACAGCACCCAGTGCGCCACCGATTGCTCCAGGAAGTGCAGCGTCTTGGTGAAGACGCGCGGCAGGCCTTCGTGGTCCAGCGGGTAGTGGATGCGGGCGGAGACGCCGATCAGCAAGGGGAATGCGCTCATCGTCGGCGGCCTCACATCGCCTGCTGGAACAGCCGCTCGTAATCGGCCTCGGTGGCCGGGCGCGGGTTGGTGCCGCTGGTGAAATCCTTCGTGGCCAGGGGCACCAGGCGCGGCAGTATCTCGGGCGTGACGCCTCGGGCGGCCAGGCCACCGGTGATGCCGATGCGCGACTTCAGTTGGCGCAGCCAGCCGACGAAGGCGAAGCCGCCGCCGGCCACGCCCGCCACGTGTGCGAGTTCGTCGAACTTGCGCGGCACGGCCTCGTGGTTCCAGGCCAGCACGGTGTCGATCATCAACGCGTTGGCCAGGCCGTGGTGCATGTCGCACACGGCGCCCAGGGCGTGGGCGCAGGCGTGCACCGAGCCCAGATCCTTCTGGAAGGCGATGGCGCCCATCATCGAGCTCATCATCATGTCGGCGCGGGCCTGCAGGTTGCCGGGCTCGGCCACCACGGTGGCCAGGGCTGCCGCGCCCAGGCGCAGACCCTCGAGCGCGATGCCGTCGCACAGCGGGTGGTAGGCCGGCGAGAGGTAGCTCTCGATGTTGTGCGTGAGCGCGTCCATGCCGGTGGCGGCGGTGACGGCCGCGGGCAGCGCCAGCGTGAGCTCGGGGTCGGCGAACACGGCCTGGGCGAGGATCTTGGGGCTGAAGACGGTGCGCTTGTGGTGGGTGTCGTTCTCCGACACCACGGCCGAGCGCCCGACTTCCGAGCCGGTGCCCGAGGTGGTGGGCAGGGCGACAAAGTAGGGCAGCGGGTGAGTGATGGGCCGCACCTGGGGGTGGTCCCATACGTACTCGAGGATGTCGCCTTCGTGCGTGGCGGCCAGGCCCACCACCTTGGACACGTCCAGCGCCGCACCGCCGCCAAAGCCGATCACGGCATCGGCCTCATGCGCCCGAAAGGCCACCGCGCCGGCCATCACCTGCGCGCAGGTGGGGTTGCCGAAGACGCCGTCGTAGACGGACACGTTCAGGCCGCCCAGGTGGCTCAGGAATTCCTGCATCACCGGCAGCCGGGCCAGCGCGCGGTCTGTGACGACGAGGGGCCGGCGGATGCCCTGCTCGAGCAGGTGCGGCCCGACGAGGCGGCGCGCACCGGCGCCGAAGTGGATCGGGGTGGGGAAGGCGAAGCGGCTGATGCTCATGGGGTGCGAAGAGGTGGCCCGGAAGGGGGCTCGGGAAGACCTGGCGCGCGCCGAGCACGGCCAGGGGCCTTCCACGGCCAAAACCGTGAATTTACGCTGGTTCCACGCACAATCCCGGCGCATGAAGTCGAGGAGCCTGTGTTGAAGCCAGAGTGTTCGAGGTTCGAGGGGGTGGCAGTGCGGAGCGGGTTGGCCTGGTTGGCCGGCGCGACATGGGCTGCCGCGGCCGTGGTGTGCGTCAGCGCGGCCGCGCAGGCGCAGCCCGCTGCCCCTGTGACGACCGCCGCTGCGCGCTCCGTGGCGGGCGTGCCCATGCCGGCTGCGTGGCCCCCTGGCGAGGCGGCCGACACCCACTGGGGTGTGCGCGTGCCCGATCCCTACCGCGCGCTCGAGAACGTGGCCGACGAAGGCGTGCAACGCTGGATGCGCGCGCATGGTGAGGCTGCCGGCCAGGTGCTGGCGCGCATCCCCGGGCGCACCGAACTGCTGGTCCGGATCCAGGCCATCGATGCGCAGGCGGGCGGCGTGGTGGGCACGGTGCTGCGCCAGCCGGCGGGGCGGCTCTTCTTCACGCGGCGCGAGCCGGGCGAACAGCAGCTCAAGCTCATGGTCCGCACGCAGCCCGAGGGAGCCGACCGGGTGCTCGTCGACCCCGACGCCCTCTCACGCACGGCTGGGCGCCCGGTGGCCCTGCAGGGCTTCTCACCCTCACCCGACGGGCGGCTGCTGGCCTACGGGCTGCAGGCCGGCGGCTCGGAGATCGGCGAGCTCCATGTGGTGGAGGTGGCCACCGGCCGCGCCGTGATGCCGCCCATCGACCGCATCCGGGGCGCGAGCGTGTCGTGGCTGGAAGACGGCAGCGGCTTCTTCTACTCCCGGCTGCGCGAGGGCTACGACCGCGGCCCGCGCGGCGAGCGCTTCAACGACACGGCGCGCCACTTCCGCACGCTCGAAGGCGCGGACCGCATCGTCTTCAGCACGAGCCGCGAGCCGGGCCTGGGCTTGCCGGTGTTCGCCACGGGCTGGGTGTTCGAGATCCCGGGCACGCGCCAGGCTGGCATGTGGGTGTCGCTGGGTGTGGAGCGCAACGGGCACTTCTACGTGGCCGACCTGGAGGATGCCAAGGCCGGCCAGGCCAAGTGGCGCAAGGTGTTCGGCGTCGAGGACGAGGTGCGCAGCCTCGTCGGGGCGGGCGATGCCTTCTATCTGCTCAGCGCCAAGGGCGCACCGCGCTTTCAGGTGCTGCGGATGTCGGCCCGTGATCCCGACCTCGCCCGGGCGGAGGTGGTGGTGCCGCAGGCCGAAGGCGCGATCGGTGAGATTGCGGCGGTAGCCGACGCGCTGTACTTCACGCGCCGGGATGGCGTGAACACGCGGCTGTTTCGGCTCCCCCACGCGGCAGCCGCGCAAGGGCTGCGTGCGGCCGTCACGGAGGCCACGTTGCCATCGGCCGGCAGCGTCGACATCCTGGGCACCGACAGGCGGGTGGAGGGCGTGGTGCTGCGCCTGGGCAGCTGGACCCGCGTCAGCCGTACCCTGAGCTGGGAGGCCGGCCGCGGCGCGCGGGAACTGCGCCTGGCGCGCGAGGGCGCATTCGACGCGCCATCGGGCCTGCAGGTACGCGAGGTGATGGTAGCGAGCCACGATGGCGTGCGCGTGCCCTTGACGGTGATCGCACGCGAGGGCCTCAAGCTCGACGGCCGCAATCCCGTCATCCTCTACGGCTACGGCGCCTACGGCATCGTGCAGGATCCCTCCTTCGGCCCTCGCCTGCTGGCCTGGCTGGAGCGTGGCGGGGTGTATGCGATCGCTCACGTGCGCGGGGGCGGCCTCTTCGGCCGCGAATGGCACGAGGCCGGCCGCAAGACCACCAAGCCCAACACCTGGAAGGATGCGATCGCCGCGGGCGAATGGCTCGTGCGCGAGGGCTATGCCTCGCCCGCGACGCTGGCGATTTCCGGCGGGAGCGCAGGTGGCATTCTCGTGGGCCGCGCGATCACCGAGCGCCCGGACCTCTTCGCCGCTGCACTCCCCTCGGTGCCCGTGCTCGACACCGTGCGCTCGGAGACGCGCGCCAACGGTGTGGCAAACATCCCCGAGTACGGCACCGTGAAGAAGGAAGACGAGTTCCGCGGGCTGCTGGCGATGAGCAGCTACCAGGCGGTCAAGGTGGGCACGCGCTACCCCGGCGTGCTGCTGCTGCACGGCGTGAACGACGCGCGCGTGGACGTGTGGCAGAGCTCGAAGTTCTATGCCCGGCTCTCCGCCGCGCAGGTGGGAGACCGCCCCGTGCTGATGCGCCTGGACTACGAGGCCGGCCACGGCAGCGGGGCCTCGCGCGAGCAGGCCCAGCAGCGCCAGGCCGATGCCTGGGCCTTCCTGCTGTGGCAGTTCGGGGTGGAGGGGTTTCAGCCAGCCAGATGATTGCCTGAGGGCCGCGTGTGCGCCCCGCATGCTCGGTTCGATTCGGCAATCATGGAAATTACTCGCGAGTGAATTCATGTATGGCCAAAATCACTCGCACAACCACCTGAGTCGCGAGGGCGTGCGCGTGGCGCCGGCGTGGCCCCTGCTGGCGCAACTGGTGTAGAGGGTGTAGCGCCCTCAGATGATCTCGAAGTAGCGCTTGAGCTCCCAGTCCGTCACCGCGTCCTGCCACTGCCGCCACTCCCACTCGCGCGTGGCGGCGAAGTGCTCGACGAAGGTGTCGCCCAGCCAGTCGCGTGCGATCGCGCTGTCGCGGAAGATGCGTGTCGTCTCGATGAGCGAGCGCGGGGCGCGCGGGATGTTCTCCGCACCCTGGTTCGTGCCCGTGATGGGCGGGGCCGTGAGCTTCAGGCCCTTTTCCACGCCGTGCAGCCCGGCGGCGATCACGGCGGCCATGGCCAGGTAGGGGTTCACGTCTGCGCCGGGGCAGCGTGTTTCCAGGCGCGTGCTCTTGGGGCTGCCGGCGATCACGCGGAAGCTCGCGGTGCGGTTGTCCACGCCCCAGGTGGGCTTGACCGGGGCCCAGAAGCCATCCACCAGCCGCTTGTAGCTGTTGATGGTGGGCCAGAACATGGGCGCGAACTCCATCAGGCAGGCCACCTGCCCCGCGAGGTAGCTCTCGAAGAGCCTGCTCATCGAACGTGAGCCCTTGGCGTCGAAGAAGAGGTTCTTCCTGCCGTCCGACAGGCTCTGGTGGATGTGGCCCGAGCAGCCGGGGTACTGCTGCGCCCACTTGGCCATGAAGCTGGGCATGATGCCGAAGCGCTTGCCGATCTCCTTGGCGCCGGTCTTGAAGAGGATGGCGCGGTCGGCCGCCTCGAGCGCGCCCGAGAAGGCGATGGCCGCTTCGTAGACACCCGGGCCCGTCTCGGTGTGCAGGCCCTCGATGGGCACGCCGAAGGCCGCCATCTCGTCCATCAGCGCGTTGAAGAAGCCGCGGTTGTCGGCCATGCGCAGCAGCGAATAGCCGAACATGCCCGGGGTGATGGGATCGGGCTTGACGCCATGCTTGCCGGCCCAGCTCTGGGGCGTCTCGGCGAAGTTGAACCACTCGAACTCCATGCCCGCCATCGGCAGCACGCCGAGCTTCTCCGCGCGGGCCAGCACGCGCTTGAGCGTCTGGCGCGGGCACACCGGGTAGGGGCTGCCGTCGGCGTTGACGAATTCGCCGAGGAAGAAGGGCACCCCGCCGTCCCATGGCACGTGGCGTGCGGTGGAGAGATCGAGCCTGGCCAGCGCATCCGGAAAGCCGTGCTGCCAGCCGGTGACGGTGGTGTTGTCGTAGCAGACGTCGTGCGCGTCCCAGCCGAAGACAACATCGCAAAAGCCGAAGCCGCCTTCGGCCGCGCCGAAGAACTTGTCGCGGTGCAGGTACTTGCCGCGTAGGATGCCGTCGATGTCGCTCACGGCGACCTTGACCTTGCCCGCGCCCGAGGAGCGGATGGCGGAGACGGCGGGGTGTTCTTTTACGGGTGTGGGCTGGCGTGCCATCGTGTCTGGTTCCTGCAGGGTCGGCCATGAGAGCCGGTACGCGATGGTAGTGATCCGCGCCGCGCAGCGACAGTCCCGTGGCGTAAGGGGTGATCGCCTTGTCACCCAGGCGGGAAGCTGGCACATTCGGAAGCACTACCGGATGACAGGGAAGCCGCACCCGGGTGCCAGATTCGCCCGCCTTTCCTGCAGGGCGGGCGGCCTGGAAAGCGGCGTGAGGGTGGGCTTCGCGAGGTCGAAGCCCCGGAGGGGCAAGGTCCTGGATACACGCGAATGGGCGGCAATGGGTGCGCGCGAGATGGCGCACGGAGTCCGCAGGCTGGACCTGTCTCCGGTTGAATTGGTCCGCGCCTCGCTGGAGGCCATCTCCAAGGTCGATGGGCAACTGAATGCCTGGTGCGAGGTGCTGGCGGACCGAGCCCTGGCGCAGGCCGCCGAGCTCGAGCGGGAGGCCCTCCAGGGGCAGTGGCGGGGTGCCTGGCACGGCGTGCCGATTGGCGTGAAGGACCTGTTCCCGACCGCCGGTGTGCCCACGCGTCGAGGTTCCCTGCTGTACCGCGATGCGATCCCGACCGAAGACTCACCTGTCGTGCAGCGCATGGTCGATGCCGGCGCAGTCGT
The DNA here is from genome assembly GCA_046081145.1 of Rubrivivax sp. Taxonomy (GTDB): domain Bacteria; phylum Pseudomonadota; class Gammaproteobacteria; order Burkholderiales; family Burkholderiaceae_C; genus Rubrivivax. The sequence continues at coordinate 4,041 of JBJTVI010000253.1, read as the reverse complement.
GGTGGGCAAGAACACGACGCCCGAGTCGGGTTGGAAAGCCTCGTCGAATTCACCGCTGTACGGTGTCACGCGCAACCCTTGGAACCCGTTGCTGACCGCCGGTGGCTCGAGTTCGGGCTCGGCCGTGGCGGTGGCCTCGGGCACGGTCCCGATGAGCCTGGGCTCGGACGGCGGGGGCTCGTTGCGCATCCCGGCCGCCTTCTGCGGGATCTTCTCCCTCAAGCCCACGCTCGGTCGGGTGCCGACCTACCCGCTGAGCGCGTCTGAGCAGCTGTCGCACGCCGGCGCCATGACGCGCACCGTCGCCGACTGCGCCATGGCGATGGACACCCTGAAGGGGCCGCACCTTCTGGATCCCAATTCCCTGCCCGACGACGGGCAGAGCCTGCTGGTGGCGCTCGAAGACCGGCCCGAGCCGGTGCGCGTGGCGTTGGCGCCTACCTTGTTTGCGCGCGCGCTGGACCCGCAGATCAAGCGATGCGTCGAGGCAGCCTTTGCTCGAATCGGGCAGATGCCCGGGTTCCGATGCGCCGAATTCACGCCAGATTGGCCAGATCCCATCGACATCTTCGACCGCCTGTGGGTGGCGCGCGGCGCACCGTATCTGCGCCAGGATGCGCGCAGCCGTTCGAGCATGGACCCGGGGTTGGCGCGGATGGTGGAGCGGGCGGCCCAGCTCGATCTGGCAGGGCATCTGCAGGCGCTCCAGGAACGCGCCGCCTTCTCCCGCCGTGTGGCGCGGGACTTCGAGCACTTTGACCTGATCGTCACGCCCATGGTCCCCATCCAGCCGTTCCCGGCTGAACGGGACGGGCCTGTCGACATGGATGAGTCGCCGCCGGTGCCCTGGGCGCGCTGGACGCCGTTTTCCTATCCCTTCAACCTCACGGGGCAGCCTGCCGCCTCGCTGCCCTGCGGCTGGACCGAAAGCGGCCTGCCGGTGGGGCTCCAGGTGGTGGGGCCACGCTTTGCCGACCGGCTCGTGCTGCAGGCCTGCGCCGCTTTCGAGGCGAGCCTGGACGGGCTGTCCCGCCGGCCGGCCATTCATGCTTCTTCCTGAGAGACACCTCGTCCGATCAACCTGAGGAGACCGCGGATGCGACTGCCCCACCTGCTTCGAGCCCTGGCCCTGTTGTGTGCCGCCACGGCCATCGCGGCCCATGCCAACGAGCCCCGCCGCGGCGGCACGCTGACCTACACCTATCACCCTGAGCCCACGGCGCTGTCCACCATCGCCACCTCGGCGGTGCCGGTGGCCATCATCTCCACCAAGATCTTCGAGAGCCTGCTCGAGTACGAGGGCCCCGGCCTCACGCCCAAGCCCGGCCTCGCCCAGTCCTGGGCGGTGGACGCCAACCAGCGCATCTACACCTTCAAGCTGCGCCCGGGGGTGAAGTGGCACGACGGCGCCCCCTTCACCAGTGCCGACGTGAAGTTCAGCATCGAGAAGATCGTGCGGCCGCTGCACTCGCGTGGCAAGGTGTACTTCGGCAACGTGGCCCTCATCGAGACGCCCGACCCGCTCACGGTGGTGTTCAAGCTCACCGAGCCGGTGCCCTTCTTCCTGAAGTCGTTCCAGCCTGGGGAGTCGCCGATGTTCCCCAAGCACATCCTGGAAAAGCTCAACACCGACGATGCGCGCGCCGTGCGCAGCTCGGCCTTCATGCAGAACCCCGTGGGCACCGGGCCCTTTCGCCTGAAGGAGTGGAAGAAGGGTTCGCACATCACGCTGGAGCGCTTTCCCGACTACTGGAAGAAGGGCCGTCCGTACCTCGACCAGGTGGTGCTGAAGGTGATTCCCGATGGCGCCGCGCGCTCGATCGCGCTCGAAAACGGCGAGGTCGACCTGGCGCCGATGAGTGCCGTGCCGCAGGCCGACATCGAACGTCTGGCCTCGCTCAAGCACCTCGAGCTCTCCGACAAGGGCGCCGAGGGCCTCGGCCCGCTTCTGTGGCTGGAGATGAACCTGCGCGACAAGCCCCTTTCGGACAAGCGCGTGCGCCAGGCGATCAGCCTGGCGCTGGATCGGCGCAAGATCGTGGACATCATCTGGTTCGGCCAGGGCAAGCCGGCCAATGGGCCGGTCGTGTCTGCGCACCCCGCCTACAACAAGGCGCTCAAGCCCCTGGCCTACGACCCGAAGGCCGCCAACAAGCTGCTCGACGACGCGGGCTACAAGCGTGGCGCCAACAACATGCGCTTCAAGCTGCAGCAGAACTTCCTGCCCTATGGCGAGAGCTGGGTGCGGTTGGCCGAATACGTCCGGCAGGAACTCGGCAAGGTGGGCATCGAGGTCGAGACGCAGAGCCTGGACCTGGGCGGCTGGCTCAAGAAGATCTACACCGACTGGGATTACGGTTTCACGAGCAACTTCACCCACAACTACTCCGATCCGAGCATCGGCACGCAGCGCTCCTTCATCTCGGGCACGATCGCCAAGGGGGCGACGTTCACCAACTCGATGAACTACCGCAACCCGCGCATCGACGAGCTCTACGAGAAGGCGCTGGTGGAGGTGGATGCCGCCAAGCGCCGCCGCATGTTCGACGAGATCCAGGTCATCCTGCAAGACGAGTTGCCGGTGATCTTCCTGGTGGAGATCGCCTACTCGCACCTGTGGAACCGGCGTGTGCAGGGCATGATCTCCAACGGCATCTCGATGTATTCGAGCTGGGACGGCGTCTGGAAGCAGTGAGCGGCCCGATGGTCCTCCCCGCCAGGGGTGGCGCGCCCGCATGACGAGGCTGTACGTCCTGCGGCGGCTGCTGCTGGTGTTTCCGGTGGTGCTTTGCATCGCCGCGCTGAACTTCGTGCTGCTGCACCTGGCGCCCGGCGATGCTGCGGAGATCGTCGCCGGGCAGTCCGGCCATGGCAGCGTGGAGTTCGTGGCCGAGTTGCGACGCGACTTCGGCCTGGACCGCCCGCTGTACGAGCAGTTCGGCATCTTCGTGCTCAAGCTGCTCACGCTGGACCTGGGCTACTCGCATGTGCAGGCCACGCCGGTGGCCACGCTGATTGCCGACAGGCTGCCCGCCACCCTGATGCTCATGGTGAGCGCCCTGGGCGCAGCCCTGCTCGGCGGCGTGGGCCTGGGCGTGCTGGCGGCGACCCGGCGTGGCAGCTGGGTCGACGCGCTCGTCTCGGTGGGCGCCTTGCTGGCCTACGCGGTGCCCACCTTCTGGCTCGGGCTGATGCTCATCGTGCTCTTTTCCATCCACCTGAACCTGCTGCCCTCAGGCGGCATGTTCGACGTGACAGCCGGGCGCGAAGGCCTGGCGCACGCACTGGACGTGGCGCGGCACCTGGTGCTGCCGGCGCTCACGCTGGCGCTCTTCTACCTGGCCGTCTACACGCGCGTGATGCGCTCCTCGATGCTCGAGGTGTACGGGCTCGAGTACATCATCACCGCCCGCGCCAAGGGGCTGGGCGAGCGTGCGGTGGCCTGGCGCCATGCCGCGCGCAACGCCGCCCTGCCGGTGCTGACGCTGGCCGGGGTTCAGTTCGGCCACCTGCTGGGCGGCTCCATCCTCATCGAGACCGTCTTTGGCTGGCCGGGCCTCGGGCGGCTGGTCTTCGATGCGCTGTCGCAGCGCGACCTGAACACGCTGCTGGGCATCCTCTTCGTGTCCTCCGTGGTCGTGGTGCTCGTGAACCTTCTCGTCGACCTGGTCTATGGCTGGCTCGACCCTCGCATCGTCCACCGGTGAGCGCGTGAAGGCCCCCGGTTTCATTTCCCGATTCGTGGCCAACCGGCTCGCGCTCGTGGCCGCGCTCACGCTCATGGTGATCGGAGCACTGGCGGTGCTCGGGCCCGTGCTGTACCCGGTGGATCCCTTCGACATGGTCGGGCGCCCGTTCCAAAAGCCCCTCGGACAGCACCCGCTGGGCACCGATGTCTCCGGACGCGACATCCTGGCTGGGCTCCTGCATGGCGCATCCGTGTCGTTGTCGGTCGGTCTGATCTCCACGGCCGTGGCCACGCTGGCCGGCGTCGTGATCGGTGCGCTGGCTGGCTACTACGGCGGCTGGCTCGATGAGCTG
>JBJTVI010000252.1:0-4742 GCA_046081145.1 Rubrivivax sp. | reverse complement strand
GCCTCGCCCACCACCTTCAGGATGTCGGGCGCATGGCCGCCGCCCGCACCTTCGGTGTGGAAGCTGTGGATCGTGCGTCCCTTGAAGGCGGCGATCGTGGTCTCGACGAAGCCCGATTCGTTGAGGGTGTCTGTGTGGATCGCGACCTGGATGTCGTGCTCGTCGGCCACCGACAGACAGCAGTCGATCGCCGCCGGCGTGGTGCCCCAGTCTTCGTGCAGCTTCAGGCCGATCGCCCCGGCGCGCACCTGCTCGACCAGCGCCTGCGGCAGGCTGGCGTTGCCCTTGCCCATGAAGCCCAGGTTGACCGGCAGTCCCTCGGCCGCCTCGAGCATGCGCGCGAGGTGCCAGGGCCCCGGCGTGCAGGTGGTGGCGTTGGTGCCGGTGGCCGGACCGGTACCGCCGCCGAACATGGTGGTGACGCCCGACATTAGCGCCTCGTCGACCTGCTGCGGGCAGATGAAGTGGATGTGGGTGTCGATGGCGCCGGCCGTGACGATCATGCCTTCGGCGGCGATCACCTCGGTGCCCGGGCCGATGACGATGTCCACGCCGGGCTGCACATCGGGGTTGCCGGCCTTGCCGATGGCGCAGATGCGCGAGCCGCGCAGGCCGATGTCGGCCTTGACGATGCCCCAGTGGTCGATGATGAGGGCGTTGGTGATGACGCAATCCACCGCATCGTGCGCGCCCGGGCCGTTGATGCGCTGGCCCTGGCCCATGCCGTCGCGGATGGTCTTGCCGCCGCCGAATTTCACTTCCTCGCCGTAGCCGCCGGCTCGCAGCGTGAGGTCTTGCTCGACCTCGATCACGAGGCCCGTGTTGGCCAGGCGCAGGCGGTCGCCCACGGTGGGGCCGAACATTTCGGCGTAGGCGCGTCGGGAGACCGTGGCGCTCATAGTTTCCCCTGCACGAGGCCGCGAAAGCCCCAGACTTCGCGATCGCCCGTGTAGGCAACCAGCTCCACCGTGCGCTGCTGCCCGGGCTCGAAGCGCACCGCGGTGCCCGAGGCGATGTTCAGCCGCATGCCGTGCGCGGCCGCGCGGTCGAAACGCAGCGCGGCGTTGGTCTCGGCGAAGTGGTAGTGCGAGCCGACCTGGATGGGGCGGTCGCCGCTGTTTTCCACCACCAGCGTGAGCGTGGGGCGGCCGGGGTTGAGCGCGAGTTCGCCCGGCTCGGTGAGGAGTTCGCCCGGGATCATCACTTCCTCCCGCGCCACCAGACAATGGCGGCGGCCACGGCGGCGATGAGCACGAAGCCCAGCACGTCGCTGGCGTGCCAGTGCGAGAGGCCCGGCAGGCCATGGCCTTCGTGGGCACGCGCGGCGTGCGCGGCCGCGAGCGCCAGCAGGGGCAGGAAGAGTCTCATGGCTCAGGCCTCATGCAATGGGTTGGTGCACGGTCACCAGCTTGGTGCCGTCCGGAAAGGTCGCCTCGACCTGGATCTCGGGAATCATCTCGGGCACGCCCTCCATCACCTCGGCGCGTGCCAGCACGGTCTTGCCATCGCTCATGAGCTGAGCCACGGTCTTGCCGTCGCGCGCGCCTTCCATGATGGCTGCGGTGATCAGGGCCACGGCCTCGGGGTGGTTGAGCTTCAGGCCGCGCGCGCGCCGGCGCTCGGCCAGCAGCGAGGCGGTGAAGATCAGCAGCTTGTCTTTCTCGCGGGGGGTGAGCTCCATGGGGGACCCTCTGCAGGTTCGGTGCCAGCTCGCGTGAGCGGCGATCAGTGGATGAAAGTGCGGGCCGTGCGCGGCGCTCAAGCCGCCCGTTTTCGCAGCCAGTCCCGAAGGGCCGCGTTGACCTTCGTTTGCCAGCCCCGTCCCTGGCTCCTGAAGGCCTGAAGGATGTCAGCATCGAGCCGGAGGTTGACGTGTTCCTTGGGTTGGGCCAGTGGCGGGCGGCCACGACGAGGCTTGAGCAGCTCCTCAGCTTGCTCGTTGCCGATCAGGGCTGGCAGCACCTCGGCGGCTGGCCTGGCACGGGCGAACCACTCGGCCGTGAGCTCCGGGGATTCCTCGTCGATCTGGTCAGGCTTGGGCTTGTGCGGCATGGCGGCTCCTCTCGCGCCGGTTGGCGCGCCTCAGGCTGATGACATGGAGGGCATCAGTCCGTGGGGTGAACACGAGTACGTGAAGGTGTTGTTCGATGAAGCCAATCGCCTGGAAACGTGACTCGCCGTAATCGCGACGAGTGTCCTGCATGACGAGGGCGGTGCTCCAGTCGAACGCATTCGCCAGATGGAAGGGCAGACCTCGTTCGGTTTCGTTGCGCTCGCTCTTGGCGGTGTCGAACGTTACCCGCATCTACTTATTGTACCCACGAGAATGGGCGCGGTGGTTCGCTTACGTCCTCCACACCCTCGGCCGCTCATCCGCAAGCCCCCAGGCTGCGGCGCGCCAGGCGGCGCGCACCTGGGTGAGCAACGCCATCACCGGCTCCACGCGCTCGCCCAGCACGCGCAGCACCACCACCTGATCGTGCGCGGCCGTGGCGCCGGCGCGCGCGGACAGGGGCGAGGCGGCGCAGGCGGTGCGCGCGCTGTCGAGCAGGGCCTCGCGGCGTGGGGGGGACCAGGGGGTCCCGGCGGCACACCACAGGGTGGCCAGCACGCGCAGGCCATCCCACCCGAGGGGGGAATCGAGGAGGCGGTGGTCGGTGGCGTCGATGCGGCCGTGCTCGAGCCAGCGGAGGGAAGCAACGGAGGCCCTGGGCCGGCTGGCTCGGCTGGCACCCACGGCACGGGTGCCGGCCCGCCCGGCATCACCGCCATCGGTGCCCTGCACATCACCCTCCAACCCCAGGTGCTGCTGAAACGACCCGCGTTCAAACGCCTCGCCCGACGCCGGCAGACCGAGCGCCAGCACCTCCCAGCCCATGGCCTCGGCGCCGGGCTCGAGCGCCAGGCTCACCCGGTTCTCGGCCACGCAGCCGCTGTAGGCGAGGGTCTCCAGCGGCAGCCACTCGAGCCGCGCGCCTGCGGCCACCTGCAGCCGCGCGCGCTGCGTGGCGGGTGCGCCGCTGCTGCGGTAAAAGCGCGTGGCCCCGGGCGTGGTGACGAGGGCGTGGGTGCCGGGCTCGAGCCGGGCCTCGATCTCGAGTTCATCGCCCCCGACGATGCCCCCGGGCGGGTGCACGAGGACGTGGTGGCACACGGCCTCACCCTCGGGGTACAGGCGCTGGAGCACGCGGAGCGGGCCTTCGTGGCGGTCCAGCGCCACGGTGCGCGCGCCCTCCAGGCGGTAGTGCAGGCTCAGGTGGCCGCGCCAGCTCATCGAGACAGAGCTCTCAGCCGGCGTGCGGGGCGGATCGGCTGGACCCCGCGCGCTTCATGTCCGCCGCCAGAAATCCCGGTGCAGGCCCGCGATCTCGTCTTCCACCTCGGGCACCGGCCCGATCACCTGCACCGGTTTCTGGCCCCGCCCGAACACCTCGCGGCAGGGCAGGTCCAGCGTGGGGTTCTCGGTGTGGTTGCCGGTGAGCGCCAGCAGCCGCGCTTCGCTCATGCCGTAGACGAGCTGGCCGATGTGGGCCCAGTACTGCGTGCCGGCGCACATGGCGCAGGGCTCCACCGTGGTGACGAGCGTGCAGCCCCAGAGGTACTCGGGCGAGTAGCGCTCCGCCGCGTCGCGCGCGAGCACGGACTCGGCGTGGTTGACGGTGTTCACGTTGCCCTGCCCCATCAGCACGGTGCGGCCGTCGGGTGCCACCAGGATGGCGCCGAAGGGGTGGTGGCCGGCCTGCATCGCATGGCGCGCCACCGCGTTGGCCAGGCGCAGGAGTTCGACCGGATCCACGGCGGCGGGGCTTCAGATCGCCTGCGAGCTGCGGTGCGCCCAGGCCGTGGTGCGCATCTCCACCCAGCTGAAGAGCTCGTACATGGCCATGGCCATGGCGCCGATGGTCACCAGGCCGGCGAAGGCCAGCGACATGCGCTGCTGGCTGCCAGCGGTCTGCATGAGGTAGCTGATGCCGGAATCGCCGGCCGTCATTTCGGCCAGCACGGTGCCCACGAAGGCCAGGGTGATGGCGATCTTGAGCGAGCCGTAGAAGTAGGGCATGGAGCGCGGCAGGCCGACCTTGACGAGCACGTCCCAGCGGCGCGCGCCGAGCACGCGCAGCACATCCTCGAGCTCGGGCTCGAGGGTGGCCAGGCCGGTGGCGATGTTCACCGTGATCGGGAAGAAGGAGATGAGGAAGGCGGTGAGGATGCCCGGGCCCAGGCCGATGCCGAACCACACCACGAGGATGGGCACCACGGCGGCCTTGGGCACGGCGTTGAAGGCCACCATGAGCGGGTACATGGCGTTGTAGGCCATGCGCGAGCTGCCGATGAGAAACCCGAGCAGCACGCCCACCACGATGCTGATGCCAAAGCCCACCATCGTCACCCAGAAGGTACGCCAGGCGGCCTCCAGCAGCGGGCCCTTGAAGCTCACGAACTGCAGCGCGATCTGGCTGGGCGCGGGAAAGATGAACTCGGGCACGCTGAACAGGCGCACCACCAGCTCCCACAGCAGCAGGATGGCCGCCAGCAGGATGAGCGGCGAGAAGCGGTCGAGGGTCTTGGGGTTCACGGGCGGCTCCTCATTGCGGCAGCGTGGAGGCGGGCTTGCCCACGGGCTGGCGCGAGGCGCCGATGTGCCCGCGCAGCTCGTGCACGATGTCGGTGAACTTCGGGGTGTAGGTCACCTCCAGGTCGCGCGGGCGGGGCAGGTCGATGTCGCGCTTGACGACGAAGCG
>JBJTVI010000251.1:0-2674 GCA_046081145.1 Rubrivivax sp. | reverse complement strand
GGCCTGACCTTGCGCAAATTCGCCCGCTCCGAAATCGACAAGCGGGTGAAGAACGCCGCGCGCATCCTGGACATCGAGGCGCTGCTGGAACGCAAGCCCAAGGCGCTCTCGGGCGGGCAGCGGCAGCGTGTGGCGATGGGGCGCGCCATCGTGCGCGACCCCAAAGTGTTCCTGTTCGACGAGCCGCTGTCCAACCTGGACGCCAAGCTGCGCGTGCAGATGCGCATCGAGATCAAGGCGCTCCACCAGCGTCTCAAGACCACGACCGTCTACGTCACCCACGATCAGATCGAAGCCATGACGATGGCCGACCGCATCGTCGTCATGCACGACGGCGTGATCGAGCAGATCGGCACGCCCCTGGCGCTCTTCGACCGCCCGGCCAACCTGTTCGTGGCGCAGTTCATCGGCTCGCCGGCCATGAACGTGTTCGAGGGCGTGGCGCGCGGCGGCGCCGTGGAGGCGCTGGGCCAGCGCTGGCCGCTGCCGCCGGGTGTGCAGCCGGCCGAGGGTGCTCCGTTGCACTACGGGGTGCGGCCGGGCGACCTCGTCCTCGCCCCCGAGGGCGTCGAGGCCCGCGTGGTCGTGGTGGAGCCCACGGGCGCCGAGACGGAACTGCTGCTGGAGGTGGCGGGCACGCGCCTGGTGGCCGTGATGCACGGCCGCACGACAGCCCGGCCTGACGACCTCGTGCGCCTGCACGTCGAACCTGCTGCGGTACACGCTTTCGACGGCGTCACCGGGCAACGCCTGGGTTGATCGAGGCCAGGGTCCGGAGAACGCTCGCGTGCGCATCGTCGTGATGGGGGTCAGCGGCAGCGGCAAGAGCACCGTGGGCCGGCTGCTCGCGCAGACCCTGCGGCTGCCCTTCCAGGACGGCGACGAGCTGCACCCGCCCGACAACATCGCGCGCATGGCCGCAGGCGTGCCGCTCACCGATGCCGATCGCCAGGAGTGGCTGGCCGCCTTCGGCCGGCGCCTGGCCGAGGCCGGCGGGCGGCGGCGCGGTGGCGTGGTCGTGGCCTGCTCGGCCCTCAAGCGCGTCTACCGCGACCAGCTGCGTGCGGCCGCTCCGGATCTGCGCCTGGTCTTCCTGCACGGCCAGACAACCCTGCTGGCCGAGCGGCTGGCCGCCCGGCGCGATCACTACATGCCCGCCTCGATGCTGCCGAGCCAGCTCGAGGCGCTCGAAGCCCCCGACACCGATGAAGGGGCCATCGCGATCGACGTGGCCCAGGCTCCCGAGGCGATCGTCCAGGCCGTGTGCCGCCAGCTGAGAAAGCCCCCTGCATGATCGATGCCTCCACCTTCCGCCTGGATGGGCGGCTTGCGCTCGTCACCGGATCCTCCACCGGCATTGGCCTGGCCATCGCGCGCGGCCTGGCACAGGCCGGCGCTGCCGTGGTGCTCAATGCGCGCGACGGCGAGCGCCTGGTGCGCACCGCCGCCGAGCTTGCCGCCGAGGGCCACACCGTGCATCACCGGGCCTTCGACGTGACGGACGCGGCCAGCGTGGAGACGGCCGTGGCGGCCATCGAGGCCGAGATCGGCCCGATCGACATCCTCGTCAACAACGCCGGCACGACGCGTCGCGGTGCCTTCCACGAGCAGCCCGTGGCCGATTGGCAGCTCATCTTGCGCACCAACATCGATGGCCTGTTCATGGTCGGCCAGGCTGTTGCACGACGCATGGTGTCGCGCAGGCGCGGCCACATCATCAACATCTGCTCGGTGATGAGCGAGCTGGGCCGCCCCGGCACGGCGGCCTACACCGCGAGCAAGGGTGCGGCCAAGATGCTCACCAAGGGCATGGCCATCGACCTCGCGCCGCACGGCATCCACGTCAACGCCATCGGCCCGGGCTACTTCCGCACCGAGCTCACGGCGGGCTTGGCGGCCGATGCCACCTTCAACGCCTGGCTCATGAACCGCACGCCGCAGAAACGCTGGGGCGAGGTGGAGGATCTCGCCCCCGTGGCGGTGTTCCTGGCCAGCGATGCCTCGCGCTACGTCAACGGGCACGTGCTGTATGTCGATGGTGCGGTCACGGCCACGCTGTGAGCGTTGTTCGGCAACCCCTCGTCCCCCCGCCCGTCGATTCCCCCATGAATGCTCCGGAGTTCCTGAAGGTCGTGCTCCATACCGACACCGACGGCCGCGCACGCTGGCGCGAGGTGCCCATCGCCCTGACCGAGGGCAAGCCGCAGGCGCGGTTGTCGCCCCTCCTGCCCGGCACGGGCTGCCAGCTGCGCCACAGCCCCGTGGGTTTCGCGAGCGACTTCCACTGCACCGAGAACCCGCAGTGGGTCTTCATCCTCTCCGGACGCATGGAGATCGGCCTGCAGGACGGCACCTGGCGCAGCTTCGGGCCCGGCGAGCACTTCCACTCGGCCGACGTGCTGCCCGCCGGAGCGGCCTTCGACCCCAACGTGCACGGCCACCGCAGCCGCCAGGCGGGGCCCGACCCGCTGGTCACGCTCTTCGTGCGCGGCTGAGCGGACCGGGCCGTCACCCAGGGATGTCAGCCGCCTGCGCATGAAGAACATCCTGGCCAATACCCTGGCTGAGCTCGGCTCGTCCATCGTGGCCGGGCGCCATCCCCCGGGCTCGAGCCTGCCGCCCGAGCCCACGCTGTGCGAGCACTACGGCGTGAGCCGCACGGTGGTGCGCGAGG
>JBJTVI010000250.1:0-9733 GCA_046081145.1 Rubrivivax sp. | reverse complement strand
GCTCGCCCTGGGCACCGAGCACCTGCAGCCCCGCGCCGGCCACGATCTCGCCGATGGCCGTCACGGCCACGCCCGCGCGGGCGGCCGCATCGCGCACCTGGGCGTGCAGAGTCCCGGGCGCGGTGAAGAGCAGCTCGTAATCGTCGCCGCCGGCCAGCAGGCAGCGGCGCTGCAGCGCCTCGGGCTGCGCCTGCAGGTGAGCGCTGCGCGGGAGCGCCTGCAGCTGCACGCGGGCCGCCACACCCGAGCGCCGCAGGATGTGCGAGAGATCGCCCAGGAGCCCGTCGCTGAGGTCGATGGCGCTGGTGGCCAGGCCCCGCAGCGCCAGTCCGAGCGCCACGCGCGGCTCGGGCTGCTCCATGGCGCGGCGCGCGGATTCGAAGGCCGAAGCTTCCAGGCTCACGGTGCCGCGAAAGGCCTCCAGCGCCAGCCGGGCGTCGCCCAGCGTGCCGCTGACCCACACGGCATCGCCCGGGCGCGCGCCGCTGCGCAGGAGCGCCGCCCCGGCAGGCACCTCGCCCATCACCGTGACCGTGAGCGCAAGCGGGCCGGCCGTGGTGTCACCCCCCACCAGGGTGATGTCCGCGCGGGAGGCCAGGGCCCGCATCCCGCGCGAGAGGCCCTCCAGGAAGGCTTCGTCCACGCGCGGCAGGCAAAGCGCCAGCGTGAAGGCCAGCGGCCGGGCCCCGCAGGCCGCGAGGTCGCTGAGGTTGACTGCCAGCGCCTTGTGCCCCAGCCGCTCGGGTGCGACGGTGGACAGGAAGTGCCGCCCCTCCACCAGCGTGTCGGTGGACACCGCCAGGTGCTGCCCCGCGGCTGGCGCCAGCAGCGCGCAGTCGTCTCCCACGCCCAGCACCACCGACGCGAAGGCACCGGGGGCCAGGCCTGCGCCGGGCGCCTGGGCAAGGGGCGGCCAATCGAAGTAGCGCTCGATCAGCGCGAATTCACCAAGGGGCATCGGGATTCCCTGCTCCGCGTGCAAAGCAGACAGCACCCCATTATCCAAGGCACCCCCCTGCCTACAATCCCACGCCCATGAGCACCGCAGAAGACAAGCGCGCCGAGCTGCGCCGCGCCGCCCTCGAATACCACGAGTTCCCCACCCCGGGAAAGGTGGCGATCGCCCCCACCAAGCAGCTGACGAACCAGCGCGACCTGGCCCTTGCCTACTCGCCGGGCGTGGCTGCGGCCTGCGAGGAGATCGTCGCCGATCCGGCCAACGCCTACCGCTACACCGCGCGCGGAAACCTCGTGGCGGTGGTCACCAACGGCACGGCGGTGCTGGGCCTGGGGGACATCGGCCCGCTGGCGGCCAAGCCCGTGATGGAGGGCAAGGGCGTGCTCTTCAAGAAGTTCGCCGGCATCGATGTCTTCGACCTGGAGGTCAACGAGAAGGACCTCGACCGCCTCGTGGACATCATCGCGGCGCTGGAGCCCACCTTCGGCGGCGTGAACCTGGAGGACATCAAGGCGCCGGACTGCTTCTACGTGGAGCGCAAGCTGCGCGAGCGCATGAAGATCCCGGTCTTCCACGACGACCAGCACGGCACGGCCATCGTCGTGGGCGCGGCACTGCTCAATGGCCTGAAGGTGGTGGGCAAGGACATCAGCGAGATCAAGCTCGTGACCTCCGGGGCCGGTGCGGCAGCACTCGCCTGCCTGAACCTGCTGCTCAAGCTGGGCGTGCCGCGCGAGAACATCTGGGTGACCGACCTGGCGGGCGTGGTGTGGCAAGGCCGCACCGAGCTGATGGACCCGGACAAGGCGCAGTTTGCGCAGGAGACGAGCGCGCGCACGCTGGCCGAGGTGATCGAAGGCGCCGACGTCTTCCTGGGCCTGTCGGCCGCGGGGGTGCTCAAGCCGGCGATGGTGCGCGCGATGGCGCGCGCACCGCTCATCTTCGCGCTGGCCAACCCCACCCCGGAGATCATGCCCGAGGAGGTGCGCGCGGTGCGCGACGACGCCATCATGGCCACCGGGCGCACCGACTACCCGAACCAGGTCAACAACGTCCTGTGCTTCCCCTACATCTTCCGCGGGGCGCTGGACTGCGGGGCGACCACCATCAACGATGCGATGGAGATCGCGGCGGTGCATGCCATCGCCGGACTGGCACAGGCCGAACAGAACGACGTGGTGGCCTCGGCCTATGCCGGGGCCACGCTCGTCTTCGGGCCCGAGTACCTGATCCCCAAGCCCTTCGATCCGCGCCTGATGATGCGCATCGCGCCGGCGGTGGCGCGCGCCGCGGCCGAATCGGGCGTGGCGCAGCGCCCGATCACGGACTGGGAAGCGTACGCCGAGCGGCTGCAGGCCTTCGTCTACGCCTCGGGCACGACGATGAAGCCGATCTTTGCGGTGGCCAAGCGCGCCACGCGCAAGAACGTGGCCTTTGCCGAAGGCGAGGACAGGCGCGTGCTGCGCGCCGTGCAGGTGATCGTCGACGAGGGACTGGCACGACCCTGGCTCGTGGGGCGCGCCACGCAGATCCTGCGGCGCATCGAGCAGCTCGGCCTGCGCCTGCAGGCCGGTCGGGACTTCGAGGTCATCAACATCGACGACGACCCGCGCTACCGCGACTACTGGCAGACCTACCACCGCATGACCGAGCGCAAGGGCGTGACCGAGCAGTTCGCCAAGATCGAGATGCGCCGGCGGCTGACGCTCGTGTCCTCGATGCTGCTGCACAAGGGCGAGGTGGACGGCCTGATCTGCGGCACCTGGGGCTCCACGCACCAGCACCTGAGCCACATCGATCAGGTCATCGGGCTGCGCCCGGGCGTTCGGACCTATGCCTGCATGAACGGGCTGATCCTGCCCGGGCGCCAGGTCTTCATCGTCGACACGCACGTCAACCACGACCCCACGGCCGAGCAGCTGGCCGAGATCACGGTGCTCGCTGCCGAAGAGATGCGCCGCTTTGGCGTGCAGCCCAAGGCGGCACTGCTCTCGCACAGCAACTTCGGCTCGAGCGACTTCGCCTCGGCGGTGAAGATGCGCGAAGCGCTGGCGCTGGTGCAGCAGCGCGCACCCTGGCTGGAGGTCGACGGCGAGATGCACGGCGACGCGGCGCTGGATGCGGCGCACCGACGCGAGATCATGCCGCGCAGCACGCTCTCGGGCGAGGCCAACCTGCTGGGGATGCCCGACATCGATGCCGCCAACATCTCCGACAACCTGCTCAAGACGGCTGCCGGTGGCGGCATCGCGGTGGGGCCGGTGCTGCTGGGCGCGGCCAAGCCGGTCCACATCCTGACGCCCTCGGCGACGGTGCGCCGAATCGTCAACATGGCCGCGCTGACGGTGGCCGACGCGAACGCGGTGCGCTGAGCCGCCCCGGGGCCGGGCGGCGTGACCGCCGGGTAGCCTGGGGCCCAGGCTGCCCGCCGCCGGGAACTTCCGGCCCCCAAGACGATCGAAGCAGAAGTAAGCGTGAGCTAACTTGACCCCCTCAGAAGGGTCAAGCCGGCCCTCCGACTTGAGGTTTTCCCGGCAATCCGGTAGCATTGATTGTTGGTTTTTAAGGGTTTACCCGTGAATCGGACGGGCGGATCGCCTTCCAGGCGGCTGATTTCGAAGTTAGGGCTCGCTTTCTTCTTGGCGTCGGCTGCAATGGTCAGCTCGGCCAAGGGGCCGGCGGCAGCGGACGAGGCGGCCAGCGTGGCGCTCGCCGCGCTGCCCTCGGAGGCGCGCTCGACGCATCGGCTGATCCTGGCAGGTGGCCCCTTCCCGTACGAGAAAGACGGCACCACCTTCTTCAACCGCGAGCGTTTGCTGCCGGCCAGGCCCAGAGGCTTCTACCGGGAGTACACGGTCCGGACCCCGGGTTCGCGCGATCGCGGGGCGAGGCGGCTGGTGTGCGGCGGGGAGCCCCCCACGAAACCCGAGGTGTGCTACTACACCGCCGATCACTACGCGAGCTTCAGCCGCGTCGTGCAGTGAGCGGCGGTGAACGGAAGTTCGAACGGATCTTGTTGATAGCCAGGGGACGCGACCATGCAGTTGCAGACCATCCGACCCAATGTCGTGCAGTCGATCCGGGCCTACCGGGTTGAAGACCTGATGGCCGCCGCGCAGGCGGCTGGCCACCATTTCCTGTATGCCAACACGGCGCAGGCCCAGACCAAGCAGGATGTGCTCGAGGCGATCGCGCAGGCCTTCCTGTTTCCGGCGCACTTCGGCAAGAACCTGGATGCGCTGTACGACTGCATGACCGATCTCGTCCACAAATCGGGCTCGCAGCCCGGCTTCGTGGTGGTGCTCGAGCAGCTGCCCGACAACGCGCGTTTCGACCGCGAGGCGCGCGAGCAACTGCTCGACGTCTTTCGCGACGCGGCCGATTTCTGGGCAGAGCGGCGCGTGGCGTTTCGCTGCTTCTACTCCTTTGCCGTCTCGCGCTCGCAGCCGGCCGGCTGGGAACGCGCAGGCGAGGCGCCTGCCGCTGCCGAACCCGCGAGCCCGCCCAAGCCGGTGCCCAAGGTCAACGTACCCAAGAACGGCGTGAATCCCAACTTCGGCATGAACATGCCGATGATGAGCAGCGCCTTCGACACCGCGGCCTGGCTCAACGCCGCCTGAGCCTTCCCGGCCAGGCCAGGGCCGCCTAGGCGGCGGCCCCTGCCACCGGGGCCGCCAGGGCCACTGGAGAGGCCTTTGGGCCTATGGGCCCATGGGCCCGCAGGCCCGGGCAAGGGCCACGTATTCTTCAACCGTCACCTCCTCGGCGCGGCGCTGCGTGTCGAAGGTGCCGCCCCGGCCCGCCCGCTCGAGCCAGGCCCCCAGGGTGTGACGCAGCAGCTTGCGCCGCTGCGAGAAGGCCAGCGTCACGATCTCGCCCAGGCGCGCCGCGTCCACCTCGCCCGCTGCGGGCAGTGGCTGCATGCGCACGACGGCCGAATCGACCGCCGGGGGTGGCTCGAAGGCCTCGGGCCCCACATCGATGAGCGGCTCGATCGCATAGCGCCACTGCAGCATCACGCTCAGCCGCCCGTAGGCCTTGGTGCCGGGGGCCGCTGCCATGCGCTGCACGACCTCACGCTGCAGCATGAAGTGCTGGTCGTGCACGTGCTGCACGGATCCGAGCAGGTGAAACAGGATCGGCGTGGAGATGTTGTAGGGCAGGTTGCCCACCACGCGCAGCGGCCCGCCGGCGTGGCGGGCAAGCTCGGCCACGTTCACGCGCAGCACGTCGGCCTCGATCAACTCGATACCCGGGACACGGCGCAGGCGCGCAGCCAGATCGCGGTCGAGTTCGACGGCCACGAGCCTGCCGCATCGCGCCAGCAGCCCGCGCGTGAGGGCGCCCAGACCGGGGCCGATCTCCACCACGGCCTGCCCGGGCCGAGGGTCCACCGCGTCAACGATCGCCTCGCACACGGACTCGTCGGCCAGGAAGTGCTGGCCGAAGCGCTTGCGGGGCACGTGCCTCATCGCCGCCGCGCCGCCGGTCCGTCCGGCGGCTCGCGCATCTCGATGTAGGCGCGGGCACGCAGGTCGCGCACCCAATCGACGTAGGCTTCCTCGAACTTCTGCTCGCGCAGCACGTTGCGCGCCTGCTCCCGCACCTGGCGCGGGTCGACATCGGCCTGTCGGCGCTCGAGCACCTGGATCAGGTGCACGCCGAAGCGAGAGGTGACGCTCTGCGAGAGCTGGCCGACAGACAGCGCGTTCATCGCCTGCTCGAACTCGGGCACCATCATCCCGGGCTGGGCCCAGCCGAGGTCTCCGCCGGCCGAGGCCGAGCCGTCCTCGGAGAACTGGCGCGCGAGATCCTCGAAGCGTGCCTCGCCCGCGACGATGCGGGCGCGGTAGGTGTCCAGCCGGGCCTGCGCCTGCGCCGCCGTCAGCCGTGCGGAGGGCCGCAGCAGGATGTGGCGCACGCGTGTCTGCGTGACCTTGAAAAGGTCCGGGGAATCGCGGCCGAGCACCTTGAGGATGTGAAAGCCCGCGCCGCTGCGCACCGGCGCTGGCGTGACTTCGCCCACCTTGAGCGCCTTGGTGGCCTCCACGAAGAGGTCGGGCAGGCGCGAGCCCGGGCGCATGCCGATCTCTCCGCCGCGCTCGCGGTTGCCGTCCTCGGAGAGCTCGCGCGCCACCGCCTCGAAGGGTTCGCCCGCACGCACGCGCGAGAGCGCCGCCTCCGCCCGGGCACGCCGAGCCGCCAAGACCTGCGCACCGGCACCTTCAGGCACCGTCACGAGGATCTGCGCGAGGTTGACGGAGGCCTCGAGGTTCGCCTGGGCTCGAGCCTGGTCGATGTAGCGATCGACCTCGGAATCCGTGATGCGGATGCGCTGGCCGACCTCGCGCTCGCGCGTGCGCTCCACCAGGATCTGGTCGCGCAGGCTCGCCCGAAAGCGCACGAAATCCAGGCTCTCCTCCTTGAGCCGTTCGCGCAGCTGCTCCACGCTGAGCTGGTTCTGCGCCGCCACCGCCTGCACGGCCCGGTCGAGCTCGCCGTCGTCGACCTTCGCGCCGCCTTCGCGGGCGTAGGTGAGGATGGCGCGCTCCTCGATCAGGCCTTCGAGCACCTGCTGGCGCAGCGCCTCTTCCGGGGGCACGCGCTGCCCGGCGCGGGTGGCCTCGTCGAGCAGCCGGCGCACGCGCAACTGCACCTCCACCGCCGTCACGAGCTCCTGGTTGACGACCGCCACGATGTAGTCGCCCGTGCGTACCGTCACCCGGTCGGCGGCGCGCTGAGCCGCGATCTCGGTGGTGCTCGGGCGCCCCTGCGCCCGGGCCGGGCCCGGCAGCGACGCGAACAGCCCGGCCACCAGCAGCACCCACGGAAGCCCGCGGCAATCGATGCGATCAGTCATGGGTTCTCGGCGAAGGGAAGGATGCCGCGCTCCTCGCGCAGCAGTTGGTAGCCCGGGATATTGTCCTTCAAGACCCGAAGCGGGTTGGAACCGAGCTGGGACAACCCGACGAGCTCGAGCTGCAGCATCAGCCGCGTGGTGGCCTCGGTGCGGCCGGTGGACAGCCGCTCGACGACGATGCGACCGATCCAGCAGCCCGCGTCGAACTCGAGCCCGAGGATGGAATCGGTGACGCGGCTGTCGCGCACGCTGTAGTTCACGCGGCCCACGCCATAGAGCCGCCCGCTGCAGCGCGAGGCAGGAAGCAGCCGCGCCCCGGCCGCAGCGCCCGGGTCGGCCAGGGCGGCGGCCTCCGAGGCGGCGGCCGAGCGCAGCGGGCCCGCGCCGAGCTGTGCCAACGGCCACTGCAGGCCCACTTCGAGCTGCTCGCTCGAGCCGCGCGTGTAGCGGTAGGTGGCGCTGACCGTGCGGAACTCGCCCGGGGTGAAGCGCGCGGAGGCCAGCGTGCGCACCGGGCGGCGGATGTCGGCGTTGTAGCGCATCGACCCCTCCAGGTACCAGTCACGCAGGGCCGAGGTCGATCCGAGGACGATGAAATCGGAGAAGCGCCGGGTGAAGGGCGCGCCCTCCACCGTGAGGCGCTGCTCGGCCAGCAGGAAGCGCTGCACCAGGCCCAGGCGCAGCAGCTCGCGCCCGCCCTGCGCCTCGACGAGCCGGGTCGTGAGCCCGGCATTGAGCTGGTGCGCATCGGAGACCCGGTCGATGCCGGAGAAGTCGTTGTCCATGAAGATGGAACTGAAGCTGAAGTCCTTGCCGGCCGAGTCGAAGGCCAGCTTCGGCTCCTGCGCCCTGTAGGGGGTGTAGACAGCCATCACACGGGGCTCGAGCGTCTGGCGCCAGGCGCGGCCCAGGGCGCGGAACTCGCGCTCGAGCTCGAGCCCCATGTCCAGGCTCCAGGTCGGGATGCTGCGCGAGATCTGGCGCCGGCCGTCGGCCAGGGCCTGCTCGAGCTCGTAGGTGGCGGCATTCAGGCCCAGTCGCGGCACCACCCACCAGCCCGGCGCACGCCAGGGCCGCGCGATCGATCCCAGCGCGTGGGCACGCCAGGCCGCAGGCCGCGAGGCCGAGGGCCGGCCGTCGGCGGGCGCGAAGCGGTTGAGCTCGGTCTCCAGGGAGCCCTCCCAGCCGGCCCAGGCCCCGCCCAGGCGCACGCCGAGCTGCACCTCGCGGTCGTACGGCGCGACGATGGGGGCCTGGTCGGCCTGCAGCACCTGCCAGCGCAGGGTGCGCAGATAGGCCAGGCCCTCACCCGGGCCCAGCGGCAGCGGCTGCTCCGCGCCGGCGCGCAGCGGCAGCAGCCGCGGGGTGAGCGCAGCCGTGGCGCGCGGGAAATCGCGCCACCAACCATCGTCGGACACGCGCTCGCCGGCAAGCTGCAGGCGCATCGGCGCACCGGCCAGTGTGGACAGCCCGCCCAGGCCGGCGTCCAGCCGCCCCCGCAGCGCGTGACGTTCGCGGCCCGCCACCTGATCGTGCGGCAGCCAGCGCAGCGCCAGCTCGCCCGCGTGATCGGGCTCGAGATAGCGCAGCTCCGCATCCAGCCCCGCCCCGCGCCGCGTGGACAGGCGCGGGGCGATCGTCGCGTCACGGTTGGGCGCGATGTTCCAGTACCAGGGCACCGACAGGTCGATGCCGCTGCGGTTGTCGAGGTTGACGCTCGGGGGCAACCAGCCCGATTTGCGCCCACCCGTGATCGGAAAGCTCATCGTGGGCAGGGCCAGGATCGGCACGCCCAGAAACCGCAGCACCGCGCCCTGGGCGATGCCTTCGCCGCGCTCGTAGTCGAGCTCGAGCCGGCGCGCGCTCAGCAGCCACGCGGGGTCGGCCGAACCGTCGCGCGGGCAGCTCGTGTAGCGCGCCTGTGCGGCCACGAAACGCTCCTGACCCAGGATGTCCACGCGCTCGGCCTGTCCGCGCGCGCCCGTGCGCAGGAACTCGAACTCGGGCTCGAGGAACCAGCCCTCGAAGCGCTGCACCTGCAGCTGCGCCTGCGGGCCGGAGATGAGCGCCCCCTCGCGCACGAGCTGTACCGAACCACTGGCCTGTGCCAGCTCCTGTGCGGTGTCGTAGCGCAGCCGGTCGGCGCGCAAGGTGAGGTCGGCCCGGCGCAGCTCGACCTCGCCGCTGGCCACCACCTCGCGCTCGGGCTGCGACTGCAGCTCGCGCGCCCGTACCACCACCGGCCGCTCGCGCGCCTGTGCGGCATCTGGCGGCGCGGCGAGCACCGGCACCGGGCGCAGGCCTGGTGTGGAAGCCGCGCCCGCGGGCGCGGAGGCCGCGCTGTGGGGGCCGGCGGAGCTGGGCAAGGCCGGCGAGGCGGGCTGCGCCGCGGCTGCCACGAAGAAGGCCTGCAGGAACGCCGCCCACCCCGCCAGGCCGCCCGCGCGTGGCTTGCGCCACCCGCACGGCCCGCCCGGCCTGCACGGCGCGCGCAGGCACGGGGCTCTCGTCTCGTTGGGCAGGCTCGGCAAGGCGGCACGCGCCTGCAGGGGCGCTCCGGTGGCGGAGTTCGGGTATCGGGGTGTCGGGCGGTTTGTAGAATCGATTATGCAATCCGATTCTCCGGGCGAGGTCGAGCCGGCCACGCCCGCTAGGGGCTCGCCCGTGCGCTGGAGCGACCCCGCACGCGAGCGCGCCTTCGAGCACTGGTTCGCGCCCTTGGCGGCCCGGCACGGGCTCCGACGCTCCTCGCTGCGGCCGGCCTCGGCCGACGCGAGCTTCAGGCGCTATCTGCGCGTGGACGCCGACCGCGCAGGCCAGACCGGCAGCCTCATCGTGATGGACGCCCCGCCCGAGTGGGAGGACGTGCGCCCCTTCGTGGCGGTGGCTCGACTCATCCGACAGGCGGGGCTCGT
>JBJTVI010000249.1:0-4256 GCA_046081145.1 Rubrivivax sp. | reverse complement strand
CTTCGCGATCTCGTCGAAGAAGTCCATGTGGACGTAGAAAAAGAAGGACAGCCGGCGGGCGAACTTCTCCACGTCCCCGCCGCGCGCGCGCAGCTCGTCCACGTAGGCCAGGCCGTTGGCCAGCGTGTAGGCCATCTCCTCGGCGGCCGTGGCGCCGGCATCGCGCACGTGCGCGCCGGCGATGCTGATGGGATTGAAGCGAGGCGTGACGTCGTTGGCGTACAGGATCGAGTCGGCAATCAGCCGCATCGAGGGGCGCACCGGGAAGATCCAGGTGCCGCGCGCGACGTACTCCTTGAGGATGTCGTTCTGGATCGTGCCGGTGAGCTTGCTGCGCGGCACACCCTGCTTGTCGGCCACCGCCAGGTACATCGCATAGACGATGGCGGCCGTGCCGTTGATCGTGAAGGAGGTGGAGATGGAGGCCAGGTCGATCCCCTGGAAGAGGATCTCCGCCTCGCTCAGGTTGGACAGCGAGACCCCCACCTTGCCGATCTCCGGCCGCGCCATCGGGTGGTCGGGATCGAGCCCGCACTGGGTGGGCAAGTCCAGCGCCACCGACAGGCCCGTCTGCCCCTGCTCGAGCAGGAACTTGTAGCGCGCGTTGGACTCCTCGGCGGTGCCGAAGCCCGAGTACTGCCGGATCGTCCACAGCCGGCCCTGGTAGCCGTCGGGAAAGATGCCGCGCGTGAAGGGGTACTCGCCGGGCTGGCCAATGCGCGCCGGGTCCACGGCCTCGGCGTGGACGCTGGGCGGCACCGGGATGCCGCTGCGGCTGACCATGCCGAGCGCGGGCTCGGCGGCGGACTCGGCGGCCGGGGGGGTGGTGGTCGAAGCGGAGGGAGGGGTCATCAGGTGCCTTTGGACAGGAGCTTGTCGGCGGCGGCCCAGTGGTCCTCGTGCAGCCAGGTGCGCACGAAGTGCTCGCGCTCGACCTGCCGGTGAGCCGCCCAGTCGGGACTCAGCCGTGCCACCTGCGCCTGGGCCTTGATGCCTCGCAGCACCTGGGGCGCGCAGCTCGAAAGCGGCCGGGTGAAGGCGCTCAGGTCCTCGCCGTCGGCGCCGTCGCGGATGACCGCATCGGCCAGGCCCCAGGCCAGCGCCGCCTCGGCCTCCACGAGCTCGGCGCGGGCCATCATGCGCAGCGCTCGCGCGGGCCCGACCAGCCCGAACAGGTCCGGGCCGCCGCCCCAGGCGGAGGTGATCGCCAAGCGGGCCTGGATGTAGCCAATGCGCGCGTGCGCGGCCTGCAGCCGCAGGTCGCAGGCCAGCGCAAGTTCCGCCCCGCCGCCGATCGCGTCGCCGTTGAGGTAGGCAATGACAGGCACCGGGCAGCGCCGCACCGCATCCAGCGCGCCGCCGGCCTGGTCCATCATGGCCTGCACGCCAGCCTCGTCGCGCACGCTGGCGAGGTCGCGCAGGTCGCCGCCGGCGGCGAAGTAGCGCTCGCCTGCGCCGCGGATCACGAGGTAGCGCAGCTGCGGCCGCGCGCCCAGCTCGCGCACGGTGGCCGCGAGCTCGGCCAGCACCGGGCGCGCCAGGGCGTTGTGCTTGGCCGCACGATCGATCGTGATCCAGCAGGCCCCGTCGGGGTGGTGCTCGACGCGCAGGTGCGTCGCCGCCGCGTGGGCAGGCGCCGCGTCGGCTGTATCCGGATCTGGAAGCATGCGACCGATGCTAGAGTCAAGTTCGTTCCCGAGGAAGAATCGCTGTTCGGCATGTCGAACGAAACACCCCTCGCTATCCCGAATGACCGCCAAGGCGTGGCCATGGTCGAGCGGCTGCTGGCCCTCTACGAGGTCTTCCATCGCCTGCAGCGGCCGATGTCGCTCACCGAGCTCGCGCGCGAGGCGGGCATCCCCAAGAGCAGCTGCCACGCCATCGTCAAGACCTTGGCAGCGCGCGGCCACCTCTACCAGACGCTGCGCCCTCGGGCGCTGTACCCCACGCGCAAGCTCTACGACCTCACGCGCGAGATCCACGCGCATGACCCGCTGGCCGAGCGCGTCGTGCCGATGCTCGAGCGGCTGCGCGACACCTCCGAGGAGACGGTCATCCTGGGCAAGCAGCAGGGCGAGGCCGTCATCTACCTGCAGGTGCTGGAGGGAACGCACCCGATCCGCTACTCCGCGCGGCCGGGCGAGTTCAAGCCGCTGCACGCCAGCGCCATCGGCAAGGCGCTGCTGGGCACCCTCAAGGACGCGGCGCTGGCCGCCAGCCTGGCTTCGCTGCCACTGCCGCGGGTCACCCCGCGCACCCTGACCGACCGGAAACAGCTCGCCCAGGACCTGGCCGAGGGTCGCCGCCGGGGCTACTACGTCACGCGCGGCGAGAACGTCCCCGACGTGTGGGCAGTCTCGTGCACGCTGCTGCTCGACGGCCAGACGCTGGCCGTGGCGGTTGCCGGGCCGCGCCACCGGATGGAGGCGCGAGTGGCGGAGTGCGCGCAGCTGCTGCTGGCCACCTGCGGCACGATCACCCGGCAGTGGGGGCCGGGCTGAACCCGAGCTGAATCCGGGCGGAGCCCAGGCCAGGGCCGGGCCGATGCCGGGCCCTATTCGGCTCTGCGCGGCGGCGGATCGTCGAAGGCGGCGTCGATCTCCCGCACCTCGAGCCTGGCGTAGCTGGCTGCCGCACCGCTGAGCTCCCACACGGCCGCACCCGCGGCGATGGCCGGCACCATCGCGTCTTCCTTGCGCATGCGCGCCTCGGCCCCGTCCACTACGGCGGCGGCGTGGCGGCGCGGCACCACGATCACGCCGTCGCCATCGGCAACGACGAGGTCACCCGGCTCCACGCGCACGCCGTCGCACACCACCGGCAGGTTCACGCCGCCGTGCCCGGCCTTGTCGGGGTGGGTGGACAGCACGTGCGTGGCCCAGGTGGCGCTGCCGAGCTCGCGCAGCGTGTCGGTGTCGCGCACGCAGCCCTGCACGACCACGCCCGCCAGGCCCGCCTTCAGGGCGTAGCGGGCGGCCATGTCGCCCCACTGCGCCCCCGAGGTGGGGGCATCGCTCACCACGACCAGCACGTCCCCGGGCTGAGCGAGCACGAGTGCGCGGTGCATCATCAGGTTGTCGCCCGGGGCCACGTGCGCCGTCACCGCCGGCCCGGCGATGCGCACGCCCTGGAGCACGGGCCGCATCGCCGAGGACATCAGCGTGCGGCCGCTGGCCTCCACGCCGGCGGCATGGGCCGCCTCGTGCAGGTCCGACACCGAGGTGGCGCGGGCGCGGGCGCACAGCGCGGCCTCGACCCGGTTCACGCGCAGGTAGACGGTGGAGCGCATCATGCGTGCGGCACGCAGTACGCGTCGGCCGAGAGACGGAAGGTGGTGCGCTTCATCAGGCGCGGCTGCTCCACGCTCATCTCGTCGCGCTTGTGCATGGTGCAGCCGTTGTCCCACATCATCACGTCGCCGTGGTGCACCTTGTGACGGTAGCTCAGCGACTCCTGCCCCCCGGCCTCGAACAGCAGCGGCAGCACGCGCGCGTTCTCCTCCGGCGAGATCCCCTCAATGGCCACGAGCGTGGTCGGGTCGGCGTACAGCGCCTTGCGCCCCGTCACGGGGTGCGAGAGCACCACGGGGTGCCGGGCATCGGGCAGCGCGAGCATCTTCTTGACCTGCTCGCTGCCGGCAAGCTCGGTCGGGTTGAGCTTCTCGTAGCGCTTGGCGTAGCGGTACACGCCCGTGCGCCCGTCGATGAGCCGCTGCACGTCCGCGTCGAGCCGCTCCCAAGCGGCGTACTGGTTGGCCCAGTACATGTCGCCGCCGTTGTGCGGCACCTCCACCCCGTAGAGGATGGCACCGGTGGCCGGGCGCTCGCGGAAGGTCTGGTCGGAGTGCCAGCTCACGTCCTCGCCGCCCGCAAAGCCACCGACGAAACGCCCGTCGTGGTACTTCAGGGTGCTGAAGTAGATGATCTCCTCGTGGTAGGGCGACTGGATGTCCTTGCGCGAGGCGCTCTCGCAGCTGCCGAAGAAGTTGCTGAAGCGCACCTGCTCCTCTTCCTCCAGCGACTGGCGCAGGAAGACTAGCACCGGCCACTCGCGCCACAGCCGCCTGAGCTCGGCCATCGCCTGTGCCGACTGCAGCAGCCGGTCGATGCGCTCGTTGACCTGCAGCACGAAGTTCGGATGCAGCGCCTGGGTGTCGAGGAGGGTGGAAGGTGTGGTCATCGTGGACTCCTGGGGATCGGGGAATGGGGTGAAGGCTGGCACGAGGATGCCGCCGCGGCCGCCCCGGGCGGCGCGGC
>JBJTVI010000248.1:0-2852 GCA_046081145.1 Rubrivivax sp. | reverse complement strand
GGCGCAGCAGCCCGGCCAGCGCGTAGCGGCCGGCGGGAAGGCAGTCGAAGAGGCGGTCCTTGAGGATGGCGAGGTTCGCGGAATTCATGTCTGGTTCCTGAAGAGGTGTGTGGGGCGGCAGGCCGGCAGTCGCAGCCTCATGTGGTCGGGGTCGTCGCCCGCGGTGTGCCGATGCGCGACAGCAGTTCCTGCGGGATGCCCTGCGGGAACCACAGCATCTGGCTCCAGCGCACGCCGCGCATGGGCGTGCTGCCGGGCTCGATGAGGGTGGGCGCTTGCAGCGGCGCGAGGTGCGGCCGCCTGTCCCTCAGCCACAGGCTGCCGATGCACTTGGCCAATGCCACGAAGGCGGTGGGCACGTGGTCGAGTTCCATGTGCGGATCGCCCGGACGGCCGGCGTTCCAGCCGCCGCGCCTGGCAAGTAGGCAGGGTGGCCATGCGCAGCGCGCTGTCTCGTCCTCGATGAAGGCGATCAGCCGCTCCTGTGCCGGGGCTTCGGCCAGGGCGTGTCCGGGCTCGACGAGCTCCAGCAGCGCGGCGGCTGTATTCCAGTCACGCCGGTACCGCGGGTCGCGCTGACCGATGGAGATGGTTAGCTGCAGCCATGTGCCCGGAGGGCGAGCGGCGCTGGCGACGGGAGCACAGCCGGGAGCCGTGCCGTGAGCCGCTGACCCGGGATGAGTGCGGCTCAGCCCGCGCCAAGTGATCGTGGCCCGAGAAAAGCCACCGCTGTTGTGCAGCAGCCCGGGGACGGCCTCGGCCAAGCCACGAAATGCGGTACTGGGGGCCATCATGCCGCCACCCCGCTGGCTACAGCTGCGTGGTCCGGTCCGCTCAGTTCCTCCCGGGTAGCGCGGTAGCGCTCCAGCACCAAGTCCACATCCGCCTCGGCCTGCAGCCGTCCGGCGGCGAACATCGCCACCAGTAGGTTACCCTGGCGCTCGGCTGCATCGGTAGCATGGGAGAGCGCCGAGGACGCGAGCGCTCCGAGTCGCTGCTGCACGTGCTTCCAGACCCGATGGCGCTTGCCGTTGGGCTGGACCTGCTCGTGAATCTCCTGCACGCACGCCACATCGCGCACGGTCTCGGCCACGGCCTCGGCCGCGACCACGGACAGCCGGTGCAACGAGCCGCCCTCGCCCTGGTCACCGCCAAAGAGCCACTCCGCCAGCGCGTGGCGCCGCCCGTCCGGGCAGGAGGCTAACGCGTCGGTGACGATGGTAGTGAGTTCGCCGTCGGGCAAGCCGGTGGCAGCCATCGCCAGCTTCACGCGGGCCACCGGATCGCGTTCGGCCAGGATGCGCGACATCGGGTCCTCAGCCCGTGCCGCGGCTTGCCGCCAGGCCTCGCGGTGGCAGGCGAGCAGCTTCGAGTCATCGAGCTTGCCGCCCGCGGCCGTGAAGGGCATCGAATTGAGCGCTGCAATCCAGGCCGAGTCCTCTATGCCCGCGGCCGGGTCTCCTGTAAGCCTGGCAGCGTGCACCGCCGCCACGTTGGCAGCCAGCATGCCCGCACGGCGCGCGCTCAGCACCGCGCCAGCTTCGGCCAGCAGCGCGGCCAGCAGGCGCACGTAGCGAGCGATGGAGGGCGCCCACTGTGCCTGCACCATCGGCAGGCGGTCGCGCGTGGCTTGGAGCGCCTCTGCCCAAGACGCGCCGGCCTGCGGGTCGGGCCCGGTCTGAGCGGCGCGGATCACCGCTTCCTGCTCAGCCGCATCAAAGGCCCGCCAGTCGGGCACGCGGGCCTGCAGCGCGAAGCGGTCGGCCAGCGCCAGGTCCAGCGGGTGGCTGCCGGCGTAGACTGCCGCCTCCTCGTCATCTCCTGAGGGCGGGTTCATCGCGGCCCAGCGGTGCTGCAGCGCCTCAAGAGCGATGCCCTGCACGCGGCGCTCGTGGATGATCGGGAACAGGCGGTTCTGCACATCCAGCCGCGCACGCGAAATCTCGTCGATGAACACGCACTCTGCCCCCCACACCGAGGCCGGCGTCTGGACAAAGCGCAGTTGTCCGCGCTCGTCGGGCAAGGGGTAGCCCACGAGATCGTCGAAATTGACCAGCGCGGCGTTGTAGTGCCGCCAGGACAAGCCTAGCGCCACGGCCAGGCGCTCTAGGAGCAGAGACTTGCCGCTTCCGTGCGAGCCGATGAGCAGCAGCGGGCTGCGGGTGGCCAGCGAGGCTAGGACAACGGGTTCGAGCGAGCCCAGCCCCACCAAGCCCAGGCGGGCGATGAGGTCGCGCCGTGGGGCGGGTGGGCTGGCGGGCTGAGTTGCGGAAAGGCTTGTTGCCGGGATTGCAGCAGGTGCCGCACGTGATGACCTGATGGCCATGGGAAATCTCCTCGTCGTCCGTGATCCGCAGTGCGCGGATCGGCCGGACGACAGGAGGCCTCACCAACGCTTTAGCAGCACTTGTGAGTCGCCCTGCAAGTTGTCACTTAAATCGGCGACGCCTGGAGTTGCGGGGCCAGGCTCCCCGTGAAGTTGTCGCCTCAGTTCATCGTGGCGACCCGGCGGTAGCTGTCACGCGGCCAAGCGCGAGGGGGGCGTGGGGCTTGCCGCGCAAGGCTTCCTCGATGGCGTCGCAAAGCCGGCTCATGGCCTCACGTTCGAGGGTGGTGGTGTACCGCACCCTGGCTTGCGACGGATCGCGCGCCTTGTCCAGAAGGCTTTCAACCGTGAGCTGCCACGTGTCGGCGAACACTTCCAGCGGTGCGAGGCTCAGCACCTCGTGGTACGGCCCGACATCGTGCAGGACGCACTGGGGGTTGCGGGGTCGGGCCTCGGACCCCAGGGCGGCTGATGACAATGACATTGACGTTCTCCTGTTTAGCCGCGTTCGACGGACGTCAGGGGC
>JBJTVI010000247.1:0-4881 GCA_046081145.1 Rubrivivax sp. | reverse complement strand
GTGCACCTCCAGGTGGAGGCGGCGTGCGTCGACGTCGACCTCGATCCAGTCGCCCGTGCGCACCAGCGCAAGTGGCCCGCCGACGGCGCTCTCGGGGCTGATGTGCAGCACGCAGCTGCCGTAGTGCGTGCCGCTCATGCGCGCGTCCGACAGCCGCAGCATGTCGCGCACGCCACGCTCCAGGAGCTTCTTCGGGATCGGCAGGTTGCCCCACTCCGGCATCCCGGGGGCGCCCACGGGGCCGGCGTTGCGCAGCACCAGCACGGTCGATTCGTCCACCTCCAGCGCAGGGTCGTTGATGCGGGCGTTCAGCTCGGCGACGTCCTCGAACACCAGCGCACGGCCGCGGTGCTTCAGGAAGTGCGCGCCGGCCGAGGGCTTCATCACCGCGCCGTGCGGGGCAAGGTTGCCCCGCAGCACGGCCAGCGCACAGGGTGCCACGGGGCGGCTCATCGGGCGGATCACTTCGGGGTCGCGCACGGTCTGCCCGCGCAGGTTCTCGGCCACGCTGTTGCCGGTGACCGTCAGCGCATCCAGGTCGAGCTCGGCATGGAGCTCGCTCATCAGCGCGGGCAGCCCGCCGGCGTACCAGAAGTCCTCCATCAGCCACTCGCCACTGGGAAACAGGTTGGCCAGCACGGGCACGCGCCGGGCCACCGCGTCCAGGTCGGCCAGCGTGAGTTCGATGCCGGCGCGGCGCGCCATCGCCACGATGTGCACCGCGGCGTTGGTGCTGCCACCGAGCGCCATCTGCACCGCCGCGGCGTTGAGGAAGGAGCCGCGCGTGAGGATGCGCTGCGGCCTGAGGTCTTCCCACACCATCTGCACGATGCGCTCGCCGCAGGTGGTGGCCATGCGGGTGTGGGCGGCGTCCATCGCCGGAATGCTGGTGCTGCCGGGCAGGGCGAGCCCGAGGGCCTCGACCAGGCTCGTCATCGTGCTGGCCGTGCCCATGGTGTTGCAGGTGCCGGGGCTGCGCGTCATCTTCGACTCGAGCTGCACCCACTCCCCGGGCTCGATGCGCCCGGCCTGGTACTCGTCCCAGAACATCCGCGTGTGGGTGCCCGCGCCGATGCGCCGCGTCTGGCCGTCCTTCACGTAGCGGTCGTTGAGCATCGGCCCGGCAGCCACGAAGAGGGTCGGCAGCCCCATGCTGATGGCACCCATCACCGTGCCCGGGACGGTCTTGTCGCAGCCGGCCAGCAGCACCGCAGCGTCCACCGGGTGCGAGCGCAGCAGCTCCTCCGTCTCCAGTGCCAGCAGGTTGCGGTAGAGCATCGTCGTGGGCTTGACCATCACCTCGCCCAGCGACAGTGCTGGCAGCTCCATGGGGTAGCCGCCTGCCATCAGCACGCCCCGCTTGACGGCCTCGGCGCGCTCGCGCAGGTGTGCGTGGCAGGGGGAGAGGTCGCTCCAGGTGTTGATGACCGCGATCACCGGGCGGTCCATCAGGTCCTCGCGCCGGATGCCCATCTGCTGCGCGCGCTGCCGGTGCGCGAAGGCGCGCATGCCGCTGGCGGTGTACCAGCGGCGGCTGCGCAGCTCGGCGAGGGTCTTTCGGGTTTCGCTCACGCCTGCTCGAAGAGGAAGGGGCCACGCCGCCGCCTGGGGGCGGCCCGGAAGACGGGCGGCACACGCAGCGTGCGTTCGGTCCAGCATAGGCAATTCGGGTGCTGACCACAACAGCAAGATCCCGAAGCTGCCTTCGCTGCGACAGCCCGGATCCGGCTTGCCTGGCTAGATGCGGGCCACTTGCAGCTCCATCCAGGCCGCGAAGGATTCGCCGGGCACGAGTTCGCGCACGCCTTGGGCCAGCGGATCGGCCATCTGCAGCGCGTTGCTGACATGGCTCACCGGCTCGACGCAGAAGTACGGCTTGTGCGGCGGGGTGTAGACGACCAGCCGGGACAGCGAGGAGCTCAGCCGCAGCGAGAGCTTCTCGTCGCGCAGCCGGGCCGTGCCGCGCCAGCCGTCGAAGCAGTGGTCGTAGTCCAGGTGCGCGATGTCGGCATCGATCCCCGGTTGCGCGATGCGCCGCGTGGGCAGCTCGCTCGCATCGTCGCGCTCCCATCGCTCGGTGAGCTCCGCGTTGAGCCGGCTGCGCAACCGCTTGGGGAAGTAGGGGTGCCAGCCCAGCCCAGCTGGCGCCGGCTGTGCATCGGTGTTGGTCAGGCGCAGCCCGAGCCGCAGGCCCTGGGGCGACAGCTCGATGCGCTGCTCGGCCTCGAAGGCGAAGGGCCAGTGCGCATCGGGTTCGTGCTGCAGCACCAGGCGCAGCGAGGCGCCCTCGTGCGTGTCGACCCGCCACGGCCGCTGCCAGCCCACGCCGTGAAGGGAGTGGGGGCTCGAGCCGAAGTTGGGCAGCGTCGTGCAGTCGCGACCGCGCCAGCGGAAGCTGCAGCCACCGATGCGGTTGGAGTACGGCACCAGCGCATAGCTCGCGCAGGGGCGCACCGACTGCAGTGCGCCGGGCTCGCTGCTCAGCAGCACGGGCAGCTCGCCCAGCCACAGCCCGGCCAGGCAGCCGCCCAGATCGCTTCGTACGGCCAGGCGCAGTTCGCCGGCGTGCAGTTCAGTGGCTGTCGGGGGGATGGGGCTTTGCTGCATGGTGGCGCTCGATGTTGCGTCAACCGCCTGAAGCGTCAACCGCCTTGTGGGCAGCCGGCGGAAGGCCTATCCTCGGCTCGATGAACCTGCTGCGTGCGCGCATCGCGCGCTTCGACCACTATACCCACCCCCTCTTCGACGCTCTGCTGCAGCAGGCTCCCGAGGTGGAGCTGCAGGTGCATCGCATGCCCGCCACGCTGGCCGAGGCCGCGCAGGCGCTGCAAGGCGCGCACGCCTACCACGTGACGGCGGCCAAGGACGAGCTCGCAGCCCCGGCCTTCGTCACGCAGGCGCTGCTGCAGGCCTGTCCGCAGCTGCTGTGCGCGTCGTCCAGCGGCGCGGGCTTCGATCCCATCGACGTGCCGGCCTGCACCCGTGCGGGCGTGGCCGTGGTCAACCAGTCGGGGGCCAACGCGGTCTCGGTGGGCGAGCACGCGATGGGGTTGATCATCGGGCTGGCGCACCGGATCCCGGAGAGTGACCGCCGGCTGCGCCGTGAACGCGGCTTCTCGCGCGAGGAGCTCACCGGCCGGGAGCTCGAGGGCAAGACGCTGGGCGTGGTGGGCATCGGCAACACGGGGCGCCGCCTGGCTGCCCTGGCTGGGGCCTTCGGCATGCGGGTGCTCGCACACGACCCGCTGCTCGACGAAGCCGAGATCCGCCACCGCGGTGCCGAGCCTGTGAGCCTGGACGCGCTGCTGGAGCGCAGCGACTTCGTCTCGCTGCACTGCCCGCGGGACGCGAGCACGCGCAACCTCTTCGGCGCGGCCGCCTTCGCGCGCATGAAGCCCGGCGCCTGCTTCATCACCACCGCGCGCGGGGGCATCCACGACGAAGCCGCGTTGCACGCGGCCCTGCAGTCGGGCCACCTGGCCGGAGCGGGCCTGGACGTGTGGGAGCCCGAGCCCCCGGCGCTGGATTCACCGCTGCTGCGGCACGAGTCCGTCATCGCGACCTTTCACACCGCGGGCGTGACGCACGAGTGTCGCGAGCGGATGGCCCGCTGGGCGGCCGAGCAGCTGCTGGGCGTGCTGCGGGGCGAGCGCCCGCCACGGCTCGTCAACCCGGAGGTCTGGCCGGCCTGGTGCCGCCGCTTCGAGGCCATCCTCGGGCGCGTGCCGCAGGCCTCGGGCCAGCATTGAGGAACAGCTCGCCGCCGCCCTGACCCCATGACCTCGTAACCCGTGACCCCGTGGCCTCCAGCCCCGCTTCTCCCACCCGCGGCCAGCGGCTGTTCATCCACACCCGCGAGCTCGAGCAGGCCTTCATCGGCGAGGACCCCGATGCGCCCGCGGCGCGCCCGCTGCAGAGCGGGCAGGCGCGCCTGGCCATCGACTCCTTTGCCCTGACGGCCAACAACATCACCTATGCGGCCTTTGGCCAGGCGATGCAGTACTGGCAGTTCTTTCCCTCCGGGCAGGAGGGCCTGGGCTGCCTGCCTGTCTGGGGCTTTGCCACCGTGTGCGAGTCGGCGGTGCAGGGCGTTCAGGTGGGCCGGCGTGTCTGGGGTTACTGGCCGGCGGGCACCCACCTGGTGGTGGAGCCGGTGCGCGGGGGGCTTGCGGGGTTCGTCGACGGGGCGGCCCACCGGCAAGGCCTGGCATCGGTCTACAACCAGATCCTGTTCTGCGATGCCGACCCGGGCTGGACACCAGCGGGCGAGGGCCTGCAGGCCGTGCTGCGGCCGCTCTTCCTGACGGCCTGGCTGCTCGACGATTTCCTGGCCGAGCAGGGCTTCTTCGGTGCCCGGCAGGTGCTGCTCTCCAGCGCCTCGAGCAAGACTGCCCAGGCCACTGCGCACTGCCTGTGGCAGCGGCGTGGTCAGGCGGGTTCACCCCGGCTCGTGGGCCTGACTTCCGCGGCCCACGCGGGCTTCGTGCAGGGCCTCGGCTGTCATGACGACGTCCTCACCTACGATCGATTGGAGGAGCTGGACCCGAGCGTGCCCACGCTCTACATCGACTTCGCGGGCGATGCGGCCCTGCGTCTTCGGGTGCATGCCCACTGGGGCGAAAGGCTGACGTACAGCAGTTCCATCGGCGGCACGCACTGGAGCGCCCTGGGCTCGGGCAAGGGCCTGCCCGGGCCGCGCCCGGTGCTGTTCTTCGCGCCGGCCCAGGCCAAGGCGCGCAGCGCGCCGCCGCCCGAGGGCTGGGGCGCGGCGGAACTGCAGCGACGCATGGGGCTCGCGTGGTCGGGCTTCATCGCCCGGGTGCAGCAGGGCCAGTGGCTGCGGATCGTCCGGCACCGCGGCGCGGACCAGGCCCTGCAGGC
>JBJTVI010000246.1:0-12489 GCA_046081145.1 Rubrivivax sp. | reverse complement strand
GGCACCGTAATTGTTGACGAAGACCTGGCCGCATTGCAGCTTGCGCGCCAGGCGCAGGGCGCGGCTGCCGTCGCGCGTCCACACGCCGGCCACCAGGCCGAAGGCCGTGCCGTTGGCAATCGTCAGTGCCTCGCGCTCGCCTTCGAAGGGGATGACCGCCTGCACCGGGCCGAAGATCTCCTCCTGCGCGATGCGGTGGCCGGGAGTCACGTCGGCCACCAGCGTGGGGGCGACCCAGCAGCCGCCGGCGGGCAGCGTGGCCGGCAGCGGCGCATGCGCGGCGATGCGCAAGCCACCGTCGCGCACCACGTCCAGGTAGCCCTGCACGATCTCGCGCTGGCGCGCGGAGATCACCGGGCCCACGTCGGGGTCGGCGAGCGCCGGGCCCACGCGCAGCGCGCGGTAGCGCGCGGCCATGCGCGCCAGCACCTCGTCGTAGACGGGCCGCTCCACGAGGATGCGGCTGGCCGCCGAACAGGTCTGCCCGGCGTTCTGGATGCCGGCGTTGACGAGAAAGGGCAGCGCTGCGTCGAGGTCGGCATCGGCATAGACGATCTGCGGGCTCTTGCCGCCGAGCTCGAGCGTGACGGGCACCGTGTTGCGGGCCGCTGCGGTCTGGATCAGGCGGCCCACCGCCACCGAGCCGGTAAAGGACACGTGGTGCACGCCGATGGCCCGACAGCGCCGCGCCGGCCTCTTCGCCCAGGCCGGGCACGACGTTGAGCGCGCCGGCGGGCAGGCCCGCCTGCTGCGCGATGCGGGCAAAGGCCAGCGCCGTCAGGCAGGCCTCCTCGGCGGGCTTGAGCACGCAGGCGTTGCCCATGGCCAGTGCCGCCCCGACGCTGCGGCCGATGATCTGCATCGGGTAATTCCACGGCACGATGTGTGCCGTCACGCCGTGCGGCTCGCGCCAGGTGAGCGCCGCGTAGCCGTTGGCAAAGGGGATGGTCTCGCCCATCACCTTGTCGGCGGCACCACCGTAGAACTCGAGGTAGCGCGCCAGCGCCACCGCGTCGGCGCGCGCCTGCCTGAGCGGCTTGCCCACGTCCAGCGCCTCCAGCCGCGCCAGCGCATCGGCCTGCTCGAGCACGAGCGCGCTCATCTTCATCAGGATGCGCCCGCGCTCGATGGCGCTCAGGCTGGCCCAGGCGCCGGGTCCGCGGTCGTCCAGGGCCGCCTGCGCAGCGGCCACCGCGGCGTCGACATCGGCCGCCTCGCCGCGCGCGATGTGCGCCAGCACGCTGCCGTCCGAGGGGTTGAACAGGGGCAGCGTGCGGCCGCCAGCACAGGCGCGCCACTGGCCGCCGACGAGGACGAGGGTGGTGTCGAAGCCGAGGTCTTGCATGGGGTGATGAGGCAGGTGGGGCCGGCAACGCGCCGGCTTGGGTGGGGCCGGGATGCAGCCCTGAAGCAGCCTGGAAGCAGCGGCGAAGCAGCCTTGACGCCGCCTCGATGAGGCATCATAGAACGCGATGGGTCCGTTCCTGTTGCGCCGGCTTGCCACCTTCCTGGCCACCTTGGTCGTGGCTTCGCTCGTGGTGTTCGCGGTGCTCGAGCTGCTGCCGGGCAACGCCGCGGAGGTGATCCTGGGCGACACGGCCACGCCGGAATCGGTGGCGGCGCTGCAGGCCAAGCTCGGGCTGGACCGCCCGGCCACGACGCGCTATGCGGAGTGGGTGAGCGAGCTGCTGCAGGGCCGCACCGCGCGCAGCATCAGCTACGACACGCCCACGGCCGAGCTGATCGTGGAGCGGCTGCGCGTGACGGTGCCGCTGGCGCTGATCGCGATGGGCCTCACGGTGGTGCTCGCCCTGGGCCTGGGCCTCTACGCCGCCTCACGCCACAACACGCTGGGCGACGTGGGCGTGATGGCCGCCAGCCAGGTGGGCATCGCGATTCCGAACTTCTGGTTCGCGATCCTGCTCATCATGTTCTTTGCGGTGAAGCTGCAGTGGGTGAGCGCCGGGGGCTTTCCCGGCTGGACGGAAGACGAGGGCGGGGGCCTGTGGGAGGGCTTGCGCGCGCTCGTGCTGCCGGCCGTGGCGCTCGCCCTCGTGCAGGCCGCGATCCTCGCGCGCGTGACGCGCTCGGCGGTGCTGGAGGTGATGCGCGAGGACTTCGTGCGCACCGCGCGTGCCAAGGGCCTGACGCGGCGGCAGGCGCTGTGGCGCCACGTGTTGCGCAACGCCATGATCCCGGTGCTGACCGTGATGGGCCTGCAGTTCGCCAACCTCATCACCGGCACCATCGTGGTGGAAAACGTCTTCGTGCTGCCGGGCATCGGGCGGCTCGTGTTCCAGGCCATCAGCAACCGCGATCTGGTGGTGGTGCGCGACGTGGTGATGCTGCTGGCGGCGGTGGTGGTGGTCGTGAACTTCCTCGTAGACGTGCTCTACGCCCTCATCGATCCGCGGCTGCGCCGCGCAGGGGCCTGAGTTGGAAGAGCCAGGCTTCTGGCGCCGCGCGGCGCGCCACAAGAGCTTCGTGGTGGGGGCGCTGCTCACGGGGCTGCTCGCGGGCATGGCGCTGCTCTCGCTCTTCTGGACGCCCTACCCCCCGGCCGAGATCGACATTCCCGCCAAGCTCCAGCCGCCGAGCCTCGCGCACTGGCTGGGCACCGACAGCCTTGGCCGTGACATCGCCTCGCAGCTCCTCGTGGGCTCGCAGAACTCCATCGTCGTGGGCGTGATCGCGGTGGGCATCGGGCTGCTGGCCGGTGTGTTCCTGGGTTGTCTGGCCGCTGCGCGCAAGGGCTGGGTGGAGGAGCTCGTCATGCGCACGAGCGATTTCGCCTTTGCCTTTCCGGCGCTGCTCACCGCCATCATGCTCACGGCCATCTACGGCCCGGGCCTGGTGATGAGCATCGTGGCCATCGGCATCTTCAACGTGCCGGTGTTCGCGCGCATCACGCGCGCCTCGGCCAACGCGGTGTGGGCGCGCGAGTTCGTGCTGGCTGCGCGCGTGGCGGGCAAGGGGCCGCTGCGCATCACGCTCGACCACGTGCTGCCCAACATCGCCAGCGTGCTCGTGGTGCAGACCACGATCTCCTTTGCCACCGCGATCCTGGCGGAAGCCGCGCTGAGCTACCTGGGCCTGGGCACACAGCCGCCGCAACCCAGCTGGGGCCGCATGCTCAACGAGGCGCAGACGCTCGTCTTCCAGGCGCCGATGCTGGCCGTCTACCCGGGCGTGGCCATCGTGCTGTCGGTGCTGGGCCTGAACCTGATGGGCGACGGGCTGCGCGACGTGCTCGACCCTAAGCTGGCGCGACAGCGCTAGCGGGCGCCTGGCCAGGCAGGGGCATGCCTACCGGGCCAGGCCGCCCCTGCAGACGCTCCAGCCGGGCCAGGGCCCAGGCCCGATAGATCCAGAACGGATCCTCGCCCAGCATGCCGCGCATGAGCCGCACGGGGCTGAAGCCGCTGAGCCGGCGTGTTTCCCGGCACAGGTGGGGCTGATCGGTGTAGCCCGCCAGCAGCGCGACCTGGCGCCAATCGAGCTGGCCACTGCGCAGCAGCGCGGCCGCGTGCAGCAAGGCGGCCTCGGCGCGTGCGTGCGCGCGCAGGCGGCTCGGGGCCAGGCCTGTCCAGGCCCGCGCCAGCCGCTCACGCTGGCGTTGCCCCACCGGGCGCCGCACGAGTTGCGCATCGAGTGCCTGCCACCACCCGGCGAGCCCGGCCGACCGCCCCGGGGGGCTGGGCCCTTCTCGCCCCGGTACCGGGGCCGATGGGTAGGCGCGCGCGTGGGTGTCGGTGTCGGCAGGGGCCTGCGACCACGCACCCGTGTGCGCTGCGAGCAGCATGGCCTCCACGGCCTGCGCCCTCCCACGGCCGCGCAGGGTGCCGTCGAGACCGTGCATCGCCGGAAACGAGGTCAAGCCGTGGGCGGGTTTCTCGGGGGGGTCCAGCGCGAGGATGCGCTCGCGCATGGCGGACCAGCCGGCGGCCAGCGGGCCCGCCCAGGCCTCGGGCCGCAGGATCGCCAGGGTGAGGTCCGCGCCAGGCGCGTGCACGAGGGTCTGCGGCCGCTCGCGCGGGCCGCTGAGGTACAGGCCCGGGGCGAGGAAGCTCTCCCCTGGCTGCAGCCCGCCTGGGGCGCAGCGTGCGAGGGCTGGCGCGTGATCGGCTTGCACCCAGATAAGCAGGCCCGCGGGCAGGGCCGGCAAATGGGTGCGGCCCGGGGCAACAGGCCCGGCCCAGGGAGTGGCTGAGTCCGCGGCGAGGTGTCCGCGCAGGTGCCCGGGCAAGCTTCCGGGTGAGTGCCGCACGAGCGTGCCCAGCACCGCGGCCGCACCGGGCCCTTCGGGTAGGTAGGCACGTGCCCATGCCAGCGCCTGGCAGCCTGCCGGATGGTCACCTGCGGCGGGTGCGCTGTCCATGGCCGGAGAGTCTAGGGAATGCCCTCGATGGTCGGAATCGTTCAATACCCTGATGCCGCGAAGACCTAGATTGGACCGCTCAGGGATCAGACGAGGCCTCCTGGCAGGGTTGCCGGGCGAGCCGCGCGGGCACGGGCATACAGGAGGAGACATGAAGGGTTCGAGCGTGAGAGGCAAGTTGGCCGGGGCGGGTGCCGCCGTAGTGGCCGCGGCGGTGCTCCAGGCCTGCGGTGGGGGTAGCGGGGGCGGAACCAGCGCGCAGGTGCAGGCGGCGCCGGAGATCCGCGTGCTCTCGTCGAGGGCCGAGTACGTGAGCGGGGGCAACGCGCTGGTGGAGGTGCCGCTGCCCGCAGGCGCCGACAGCACGAAGTTCACCCTCACGCTCAACGATGCCGATGTGGCCTCGCAGCTCACCTGGGACGCCGCCGGCAAGCGCTACCTGGGCGTGGTGCGCGGCCTGCAGGAAGGCGCCAACGTGCTGCTGGCCTCCTTTGGCGAGCGCAAGGGCCTGCAGGTGCTGACCAACTACCCCGCCACCGGGCCGATCATCTCGGGCCCGCACCAGAGCCCCTACATCTGCCAGACGGAAGCCTTCACGCTGCCCGACGGCACGAAACTCGGTGCGGCCACCGACGCCAACTGCTCCGCGCCCACTCGGGTGCAGTACCTGTACCTGGCCAAGGGCACGACCGCACTCAAGGCGATGCCCGGCACCTCGAACCTGCCCACGGACGTGGCCACGACCACGAACACGCTGGGCGTGACCGTGCCCTTCGTCGTGCGGGTGGAGACGGCCACGGTCAACCGCGGCATCTACCAGACGGCCGTGCTGCACGACCCGACCACCGATGCCTCGCCCACGCCGCTGGCCTCGCCCAAGGGCTGGAACAAGCGCCTCATCGGCGTGCACGGCAGCGGATGCACCGGGGGCTGGAACATCCAGGGCGCGGCCCTGGGGGTGAGCACCTACACGGGCGACATGCTGCCGCGGCTGGCAGAGGGCTATGCGGTGTTCACGAACACGCTCAACCACCCGACCAACAGCTGCAACGCCACGTTGGCAGCCGAGACCACGATGATGGGCAAGGAGCGCTTCATCGAGACCTTCGGCGTGCCGGCCTACACCGTCACCACCGGGTGCTCGGGCGGGGCCTACACGAGCCTGCAGGTGGCCGACTCGATGCCCGGCATCTTCGATGGCGCGCTCATCAGCTGCACCTACCCCGATGCGCTGTCGATCGCCCTGTCGGGGATGGACTCCAAGCTGCTTTCGCGCTACTTCCTCAACACCAACACCACGGGCCTGACCATCGCGCAGCTGTCCGTGGCTGCGGGCATGAACCCGGAGAAGTCGCCGGCTGCCGGGCTGCCCGCCTCCGAGCGCTCGCTCTTCGATCTGGCCATGCAGGCTGGCCGCACCGACCCCGTGACAGGGCGCACCGAGCCCATCCCGCGCAGCTGGCTGCTGGGCACCTACAACCCCGCGGTGTGGAACGCCGCCGTTCCTGCTTCGGTGCGCTACAACGCCACGAGCAACCCGCGCGGCACACGTGCCACGGTGTTCGATGCCGCGCGCAACGTCTACGGGATCGATCCGGCCACGGGCTTCGGCCTGCGGCCCTTCGACAACGTGGGCGTGCAGTACGGGCTCAATGCGCTCAATGCCGGGCAGATCACGGTGGCGCAGTTCCTCGATCTCAACGAGAAGGTGGGCGGCTACGACAACGACGGCAACCCCACCGCCGCACGCACGGCCGGCAACGCCGGTGCGATCCAGCGCGCCTACCAGAGCGGGCTGCACCTGGGCGGCGGAGGCGGCCTGGCTTCCATTCCGATCCTCGACTACACGGTGATCATGGACGAAGCCCAGTTCTACCACTATCAGTGGTACCACTTCGCGGTGCGCGAGCGGCTGCGCGAGGCCAACGGCAACGCCGACAACCACGTGATGTGGCGCGGCGGCTCCAGTGCCTGGGAGCTGTATGTCGCGCCCACGGCCATCAGCCAGGCGGTCTCGGCCAAGGCCGCCACCGATGGCTGGAACACCTTCATCGCCTGGATGGAGGCCTACACCAAGGACGCGAGCGCACGCACGCAGCGCGAGAAAGTGATCGCCAACAAGCCCGCTGCAGCGGTGGACGGGTGCTTCAGCAAGTCGGCCACGCCCAGCTTCATCGCCGAGCGCCAGACCCTGAGCAGCCTACCGGACACGCAGTGCAACACGCTGTGGCCTTCGTGGACGGCGCCACGCATCGCCGCGGGCGGGCCGGTCACGGGCTCCACGCTCAAGTGCGAGCTCAAGGCGGTGACGGCTGCGGACTACAAGGTGACTTTCACGACAGCCGAGTTCGACCGGCTCAAGGCCATCTTCCCCGGTGGCGTGTGCGACTGGTCCAAGCGCGGTGCGGGCCAGACCGGCGTGTTGCCCTACGCCTCCTTCGGGCCTTCTCCGGTCAACCAGGTCTACGACGCGCGCCGGCCCTAGGGCGCCCCGGTCCCCACCCGCACGAAGAGCGCCGCCACCGAGCGTCCCTGCATCCGGTAGCACGCTCCGGGCGCGGGTGGCGCGCCATCGATGTCCTCCACCCGAGCGACGGCGTGCAGCTCGCCGGGCGGGGCCTGCGCGGTGTCGAGCACCCGGCGCCAGGGCCCGTTCGCGAGCGGCGGCAGCGGCGGCGGCTCGAAGTCCAGCGCCTCGTGGTGGGCGTTGAGCACGAAGTGCATCAGCAGGTCCCCCGACAAGCTCGAGGCGGTGACGGCCAGGCTGCGCGAGGCCTGGCTCGTGTCGGGCGCACCGAGACGCGTGCCGTGCAGCTGCACGCGCACCACGCGCATGAGCTCGGCCAGCGTGAGGCGGTGGTCCTCGCGCACCGATTCGCGCAGGTTGCGCAGCGCCAGGAGGCCGCGCACGAAGCGATGCAGCTCCGCGCCCGCCGCATCGTCAAGCAGCGTCCAGTCGAGCCAGTTCCACGGCGCGTCGTGGCAGTAGGCGTTGTTGTTGCCACCCAGCGTGCGCCCCATCTCGTCGCCCATGGCCAACATCGGCGTGCCCAGGGGGAGCACGGTGATGGCCAGCAGGTTGTGCATCTGGCGCGCACGCAGGGCGCGCACATGCGCGCCCGCGATCTCGCCCTCGGCGCCGCAGTTCCAGCTGCGGTTGTCGCGGCTGCCGTCGCGGTTGCCCTCCCGATTCGCCTCGTTGCGCGGCTCGTCGTAGGAGACGAGGTCGCGCAGCGTGAAGCCGTCGTGGCTGGTGACGAAGTTGATGCTCTGCGCGGGCTCGCGCGGTCGCGCGCCGTAGAGGTCGGGGCTGCCCAGCAGCCGGTCGGCCAGGCGCGCCACCATGCCGGGCTCCCCGCGCACGAAGGACCGCGCGTCGTCTCGAAAGCGGCCGTTCCACTCCTTCCAGCGCTCGCCGATGAAGTGCCCCACCTGCACCAGGTCCGCGGCGTCCCAGGCCTCGGCAATCAGCTTGGTGCCGGCCAGCACGGGGTCGGATTCGATGTCCCACAGCACGGGCGCATCGGGTTGCGGGCGCCCGCGCTCGTCGCGCGAGAGGATGGCCGCCAGGTCGAAGCGAAAGCCGTCCACGTGCATCACCTGCACCCAGTAGTGCAGGCTGTCCAGGATGAGGCGGCGCACCACCGGGTGGTTGGCCTGCAGCGTGTTGCCGCAGCCCGAGTAGTTGGCGTAGCGCCCGCCTTCCTCCAGCAGGTAGTAGGTGGCGTTGTCCAGGCCGCGCAGGCCGAAGGTGGGCCCGTGCTCGTTGCCCTCGGCGGTGTGGTTGTAGACCACGTCGAGGATCACCTCCAGCCCTGCTGCGTGCAGCGCGCGCACCATGTCGCGGCACTCGTCGAGCACGGCCAGCGGCGCGGCGCCCGGCTGCGCATAGCCCGCGTGCGGCGCAAAGAACGACACCGGTGCGTAGCCCCAGTAGTTGGTGAGGCCCGGTGGCGCATCCTGCGGGTCGAACTGGAATACGGGCATCAGCTCCACGGCCGTGACGCCCAGCTCGAGCAGGTACGGGATCTTCTCCACCAGCCCGGCGTAGGTGCCGGCACGCGGCGCGCTCACGCCCGAGCTCGGGTGGCGCGTGAAGCCGCGCACGTGCAGCTCGTACACCACCGTCTGCGTGAAGGGCCGGCGCAGCGGCGCGTCTCCGCGCCAGTCGTAGGCCGTGTCGTCGGCCACCACGCTCTTGGCCGCGTGCGCATCGTTGCGCCCGGGGCTGCAACCTGCCGCACGGCTCCACGTGCGCGGCAGCGCCACGGCGCGGCCGTAGGGGTCCAGCAGCACCTTGCCCGCGTCGAATCGCAGGCCCTGTGCCGGCGCGAAGGGGCCGTGCGCCGCATAGGCGTAGATCTGTCCGGGCAGGAGCCCGGGCACGAAGGCGTGCCAGTAGTGCCAGGTGCGGTGCGCCGGGGGCGAGAGATCGATGCGGCGCGCGGGCGCCGGGGCGTCCACGTCGTCGTAGAGCAGCAGCTCCACGCACTGCGCGTCGCTGGCGTAGAGGCTGAAGTTCACCCCGCCGGGCAAGGCGGTGGCCCCCAGCGGGTGCGGCGAGCCGGGCTGCGGGGCGTTCACGCGGCCTTCCCCTGGCTCACCTCGCGCTCGCATGGGGCCAGTGTCGGCGCGCGGCGCCCGCAGCCCGCTGCGCAGGCGCAAGGCAGGCCCGCTAGACTGGCCGCCACCATGCACATCGACTTCGTCTCCGACATCGCCTGCCCCTGGTGCGCCGTGGGCCTGAACGCGCTCGAACGCGCGCTCGAGCAGCTGGGCGCCGAGCTGCAGCCGACCCTGGCCTTCCAGCCCTTCGAGCTCAACCCCTCGATGGGCCCGGAGGGTGCCGATACGCTCGAGTACCTGGGCGCCAAGTACGGCATCGGGCCCGAGCGGATCCGCCGCAACCAGGCCGCCATCCGCGAGCGCGGGGCGGCGGTGGGCTTTGCCTTCGGCGAGCGCGCCCGGGTGTGGAACACCTTCGACGCCCATCGCCTGCTGCACTGGGCCGGCGTGGAGGGCGCGCCGGGCACGCAGCGCGCGCTCAAGCACGCGCTGCTGGGCGCCTACCACGGCCAGGGCCGCAACCCCGGGGATCGCCAGGTGCTGCTCGAGTGCGCCGGCCAGGCCGGGCTCGATGCGGCGCGCGCGGCCGAGGTGCTCGACGGTGGTGCCTTTGCGCAGGAGGTGCGCCAGGCGCAGGCCCGCTGGCAGCAGGCCGGGATCGCCTCGGTGCCGTCGATCGTCATCGACGGGCGCCACCTGATCCAGAGCGGCCAGCCCCCGGAGGTTTTCGTGCAGGCGCTGCGGCAGCTCGCCGCCGCAAGCGCCGGGCGCGACGCTCCCGCGCGGGCCTGAGCCGGGCGGCTTCGCGATGCCGCGCAACATCGAGATCAAGGCCCGCATCCCGGGCGTGCAGGCCCTGCTGCCCCGGGCGCGTCTGCTGGCCGACGGCCCGGAGCGGCTCATCGAGCAGGACGACACCTTCTTTGCCGCGCCGCACGGGCGGCTCAAGCTGCGCGTGTTGGCCGACGGCACGGGCGAACTCATCGCCTACGAGCGCGCCGATGACCCGCGGGCCCGCGCCTCGGACTACGTGCGCGTGCCGGTGGCCGAGCCCGGTGCGCTGCGCGAGGCGCTCACGCGTGCGCTGGGCGTACGCGGGCGCGTGCGCAAGCGCCGCTGGCTGCTGCTGGCCGGGCCCACGCGCATCCACCTCGACGAGGTCGAGGGCCTGGGCGCGTTCATCGAACTCGAGGTGGTGATGCGCGAGGGCGAGCCCGATGCACAGGGTGTGGCCACGGCCGAGGCCCTCATGCGTGCGCTCGGGCTGGAGGGCGCGCCCCGCCTGGCCGGCGCCTACCTCGATCTTCAGCAACACAGCTTTACCACGTAAAGACGCGCCGGCACGTCCTCCGCCGCCTCGGGGCGCGCGTTATGCGGAGATGAAGAATCCTGCGCCCGGGCCGCATTCGCCGGTGGCCGCTTCGCCCCTCCCACCCCTGGCACCCCTGGCACCCCGCGCGCTCCTGGCGCTG
The DNA here is from genome assembly GCA_046081145.1 of Rubrivivax sp. Classification (GTDB taxonomy): domain Bacteria; phylum Pseudomonadota; class Gammaproteobacteria; order Burkholderiales; family Burkholderiaceae_C; genus Rubrivivax. The sequence continues at coordinate 2,073 of JBJTVI010000246.1, read as the reverse complement.
GTGGCGCTGGTGGCGCTCGTAGCGCTCGGGGGCTGCGTGATCGCACCGGCCGGCCCCCACGTCCACCCCGGGCCGCCTGTGGCGGGCGGCCCGCCCGGGCCGGTGATCGAGGTGCCCCCGCCGCCGCTGCAGCAAGAGCCGATGCCCGTGGCGCCGGGCCCAGCCTATGTGTGGATCGGCGGCTACTGGGCCTGGCACCTGGGGCGCCATGTGTGGGTCGCCGGGCGCTGGGCGCTCCCGCCGCCGGGCCAGTACTGGGTGCCGGGATTCTGGGGGCGCCACGGGCCGGGCTGGCGCTGGCACGGGGGCTACTGGCGCCGGCGCTGACCCGCCCGGGCCCGGCTCAAACCGCGCTATCGTCGCGGTCGTGAGCCTGCTGGAAGTCACCGACCTGCGCGTGAGGCTGCGCACGAGCCGCGGCCCGGCCGAGGTGCTGCGCGGCGTGACGCTGTCGATGCAGCGCGGCGAGACGCTGGGCCTCATCGGCGAGTCGGGCTGCGGCAAGTCGATCACGGCGCTGGCGCTCATGGGGCTGCTGCCCGAGGGGGCGCAGGTGTCGGGCTCGATCCGGCTCGACGGGCGCGAGCTCACCACGCTCGAAGAGCGCCAGTGGTGCGAGCTGCGCGGGGCCCGCCTGGGCATGGTCTTCCAGGAGCCGATGACGGCGCTCAACCCCCTGCACACGGTGGGCCACCAGATCGCCGAATCGCTGCGGCTGCACCGCCGCGTGGATGCCGCGCAGGCACGTGCGCAGGCCCTGCGCCTGCTCGAGCGCGTGAAGCTGCCGCAGGCCGCGCAGCGCCTGAACGCCTATCCGCACCAGCTCTCCGGCGGACAGCGCCAGCGCGTGGTGATCGCCATCGCGCTGGCCTGCGGGCCCGACCTGCTCATTGCCGACGAGCCCACCACGGCGCTGGACGTGACGGTGCAGCGCGAGGTGCTCGAGCTGATCGCCGAACTCGTCGCACAGGACGGAATGGGGCTGCTGCTGATCAGCCACGATCTGGGCGTGATGGCGCAGACCGTGCGCCGCCTGCTCGTGATGTACGCCGGCACGGTGGTGGAAAGCGGCCCGACTGCGGCCGTCTTCGCGCAGCTCGCGCACCCCTACACGCGCGGGCTCTTCGCGGCGCGGCCGCGCCTGGGGCTGCCGCGCGGCACGCGGCTGGCCACGATCCCCGGGCGCGTACCGGAGCTTTCCGACATGCCGCGTGGCTGCCCGTTTGCGCCACGCTGTGCACGGGCCGAGCCGGCCTGCGAGGCGGGCCTTCCGCCACCGGTGCCGCTGGGGCCGGGCCACCACGCCCGTTGCCTGAAGGCCACCGCCCCAGCAGCGGAGCACCCGGCGTGACCGACCCCGCGCCGCTGCTGCAGGTCGAGCACGTAAGCAAGACCTACCGGCTGCCGCGGGAGCGGCTGCTGGGCCCGGCGCCGCAGTTGCAGGCCCTGGAGGACGTGAGCTTCGTGCTGCAACCCGGCCGCAGCCTGGGCATCGTGGGCGAGTCGGGCTCGGGCAAGAGCACGCTGGCGCGGCTGGTGCTGGCCCTGGAGGCGCCCACCCAGGGGCGCGTGCTGCTCGACGGGGTGGACCTGCACTCGCTCGACGCGGCCGGCCTGCGCGCAATGCGCGCACGCATGCAGATGGTGTTCCAGGACCCCTACGGCTCGCTCGACCCGCGGCGCCAGGTCGGGCAGACGGTGGCCGAGCCGCTGGCCGTGCTGCACGGTGCCTCGCGCGCCGAACAGCGTGCGCGCGCGGCCGAGGTGCTCGATGCGGTGGGGCTGCGCGCGGCCGACCTGGACAAGTACCCGCACGAGTTCTCCGGCGGCCAGCGCCAGCGCATCGGCATCGCGCGCGCGCTGGCGGTGGAGCCGGCGCTGGTGGTGTGCGACGAGCCGGTCTCCGCGCTGGACGTGTCGATCCAGGCGCAGGTGGTGAACCTGCTGAAGGACCTGCAGGCGCGGCTGGGGCTCTCGTACCTGTTCATCGCGCATGATCTCGCCGTGGCGAAGCACATGGCGGACCGGGTGGCGGTGATGTATCTGGGCAAGATCGTGGAGCTGGCGCCGAAG
>JBJTVI010000245.1:0-4547 GCA_046081145.1 Rubrivivax sp. | reverse complement strand
CACGCTGTTCCGCATGATCCAGGGCGCCGAGAAGCCCGACAGCGGCGAGGTGCTGATCGGCAAGACCGCCCGCGTGACCTTCGTCGACCAGAGCCGCGAGAGCCTGGCCAACGACAAGACCGTGTGGGAGGACATCTCCGGCGGCCTGGACAACATCGTGGTCGGCCCCTTCGTGATGCCCAGCCGCGCGTACCTCGGCCGCTTCAACTTCAAGGGCAACGACCAGCAAAAGCTCGTGGGCAGCCTCTCCGGGGGCGAGCGCGGCCGCCTGCACCTGGCCAAGACGCTGGCCCAGGGTGGCAACGTGCTGATGCTCGACGAGCCCTCCAACGACCTGGACGTGGAAACCCTGCGCGCCCTGGAGGAGGCCCTGCTGGAGTTCGCCGGCAGCGCCATGGTCATCAGCCACGACCGCTGGTTCCTCGACCGCATCTGCACCCACATCCTGGCCGCCGAAGGCGACAGCCAGTGGTTCTTCTATGCCGGCAACTACCAGGAGTACGAGGCCGACAAGAAGAAGCGCCTGGGTGAAGAAGGCGCGCGGCCCAAGCGGGTGCGCTTCAAGAACATCGGCTGAGGGCGCGTCTTCGCGCCGCCCTCATCGGGCCCCCAGATTCAGTACAGCAGGAACTGCGCCCGTCGGGCCTTGAACTGCTCCACCCCCGCCTGTGCGACAGCCTCGATGGCCTGGGGCTGCTCACCCCGCACCAGCGCGTCGTGTGCCTGCGCGTTGACGAGCAGCGCAAGCAGCCGCTGCGGATTCCACTCCTGCTGGTAGAGCTGACGCAGGGCCGCGGCCAGCTCGAGGCCCATGCGCACCGGGCGCAACGCCGCGCGGTCGGTGATCACGATGTTCACCCCGCCGCACCACTCGTCCTTGAACACGGAGGCAGCCGGCCTGAAGCGCACCGGTACGAAGCGCACGCCGGCCAGGCCGCGCGCGTTCAGGTGCAGCGCCAGGGCGCGTGCGTCGATGTAGGGCGCACCCACCCGCTCGAAGGGTGTGTCGGTGCCTCGCCCCACCGACAGGTTGGTGTACTCCAGCAGGCCCACGCCCGGGTAGAGCATGGCCTGGGTGAGGCTGCGCATGTTGGGCGACGGGTTCACCCACATCTGGTTGAGCTGATCGAACCCGTGTGCACGGCGCCAGTTCTCCATCTTCACCACTCGCACGTCGGCACCGATCTCTCGCTCCTGGTTGAACATCAGGGCCAGTTCGCCAATGGTCATGCCGTGGCGCACAAGCAGGGTGTGGGCGGCGACGAAGCTCAGCTTGTCGGCGTCGGCCAGGGGTCCTTCCACCGCCAGGCCGTTGATCGGGTTCGGCCGGTCCAGCACGAACGCCGGCTTGCCGGCCTTCGCCGCCTCCTCCAGCACGTACAGCAGCGTGGAGATGTAGGTATAAAAGCGCGTGCCGATGTCCTGGATGTCGAACACCACCGCATCCAGCGGCGCGAGCTGCGCGGGCGTGGGGCGCCGCGTCTTGCCGTACAGCGAATGGATCGGCAGGCCCGTCTTCTCGTCGACCGAGTCGGCGATGTTCTCCTGGTCCAGCTCGCCGCGGATGCCGTGCTCGGGCGAGAACAGCGCCACCAGTTGCAGGTTGGCCGCCTCCTTGAGCACGTCGATGGTCGCTCGCCCCTGCAGATTGCGCCCGGTGTGGTTGGTCACCAGGCCCACGCGCAGGCCCTGCAGCGGGCGAAAGCCGTCCCTCTCCCACACGTCGATGCCGTTGAGCACGCGGGCATCGGGGGCGGTCTGAACGGGTTGCGCATGCACCATGCCGCAAAGGGTGAACGCCAGTATCGGCATCAGGGCACGCAGCAGTCCCCTCTGCGGGGGGTGCCGGCGCGCGCCCGGCCCGCACTCAGCCCATGAAGCCCACATACCCCGAGGCGTAGCTGCCGCTGAAGCGGCCGATGGTGGGGAACACGCTCTCCATCTCGCTCTCGGCCACGCCGAACCAGCGCGCCAGCGTCGCGCCGAACTGGGCCACCGAGGTGGTGGGCAGCAGGCGGCCCTGGCCCACGTGCCACTGGTTCTCGGGGCGGTAGTCGTTGCCGACCTTCGCATCGCTCACGCTGATGGGGGGCGCCACGCCAAAGAACCGCTGGCCCCTGACGGCCCCGCCCATCACCAGGTGGTGGCTGCCCCAGCCGTGGTCCGAGCCGTCGCCGTTGGAAGTCAGCGTGCGCCCGAAGTCCGAGGCCGTGAAGGTGGTGACCTTGTCCGCGATGCCCATGGTGACCGTGGCGTCGTGGAACGCGGCCATGGCATCGCTGACCTTGCCCATCAGCCCCGGGATGATGGCGTTGCCCGCATCGCGAAAGCCGCCATGGTCGCGGGCCAGGAAGTCGTGCGTGTCGAAGCCGCCCAAGGAGACCATGAACACCTGGCGTTGCGCGCCCAGCGCGGCACGTGCGCTGATCAGCCGCGCCACGACCTTGAGCTGGTCGGCCAGCGAATTGCCGCTCGGGAAGGTGAAGGTGGTGGCCGTGGTGGCGGCCAGCGCACTGCTGATGGCTCCCTCGGCCGCGATGGAGCGGGCCACGACGCGGTTGTACGCGTGCTCGAGCTTGTGGGTGCGCGTCTGCTGGACGAGGCCGCGCAGTGCGTTCGTCACGGCCGCCGAGCCGTAGGTGCTGCTGGCCACGTTCGACGCGCTCACGTACGCCGCGTTGATGCGCACGGCGCCGCTGGTCGTCACCTGGTAGGGCAGCGCCTGGTCCCCGGACAGGAACACCGCGTTGCCGCTGGCGTTGATGCAGGTGAAGCTCGAGCCGCCATTGGCAGCCAGCGCCAGGTCACCGATGTTGCCGCCCCAGCCAACGCGCGCGCCCTCCGGCGAAGACGACTGCCAGATCGACTGCTGGTCGTTGTGGGAGAACAGCTGCGGCGGCCGCGGGTAGGCCTTGCGGTCGGTGCTGTTGTACTGGTCGCGTGTGAGGGGGGCCACCAGCGGTCCCACGTTCAGCTGCACCGCCACCTTGCCACTGTTGAAGAGGCTCGCCAGGCGCGTCATGGCCGGGTTGAAGGCGAACTGCCGGCTCACGCCCAGCGAGTCCACGGGAACGGCGGTGGGCAAAAGCAGCGTGGCCGCCAGGTCGGCCTGCGGCAAGGCCAGCCCGCCCGAGGCGCTGTAAGCCCCGCGTATGGCCAGATACTGGGCATAGCTGGGGTTGTCGTACGTGACCACCGTGTTGGTGTGATCGTTGGCACCGTACAGGAACACGCACACCAGGGCCTTGTAGTCCCCGGGGCTGTTGAAGGCAGCCGCCTCGCCGAGCGCGGCCAGGTTGAGGGCCGTGGGCAGTGCGGCGCCGGAGACGGCCAGCTGGCCCGCCCGCTTGAGGAAGGCACGACGGCTGTGCTGGCGGGGTTGAAGCAGATGCATGGCGCCCCCTATTTCTGGACCAGGTACTCGGAGGAGGCCATCACCAGCAGCACCGCTGCGCACACGCGGCGGCGCAGGTTGGTGGCGGTGGTCGTGGCATTGCCGGCCACGGTGCCGGCCATGCTACCCACGGCCGTGGTGATCGTTGCCACCGTGGCGGCCGAGAGCTGGCCGGCCCCCATCAGCAGGTTGATGCGGTTGACCAGGTTCAGGGGGTTGGCCGCCGAGGGGCTCTCGGCCAGCGCGATCTCGGCCGTGTAGGCCGCCTGCAGCCCCGTGACTCCGCCGGTGTCGATCACCAGCTGCATGACGTTCAGGTAGCCCGCCACGCTGGATTCGTTGACCAGCTGGAACTCCGGCGCCACCGCGCCTGCGCTGAGCGCCGTGCCCGGCGGCACATAGCCCGGCCGGAAGAAGTTGAAGACCGAAGGTGAGCGCAGCGGGCTCTGGCCCAGCCGCGTGCCGGCGTCGCTGTAGTCACCCAGCTTGGTCCAGTCGGTGGCATCGGTGGGGGCGTTGAAGGTGCGCGCCCATTGCACCAGGCGCACCATCGGCTCGCGCACCTTGCCGAATTCGGTGGCCGTCAGACCCGCGGGACCGCGGGCCTCGTCGTCCTGCAGGATCGCGGCATAGACCGCGCCGAGGTCGCCACGCGTGCCGCGGCCGTTATCGGCGAAAGCCGCCGCCACGCGCTGCACGTAGGCCGGGCTCGGGTTGCTCGTCACCAGGCGCTGGATGAGCTGCCGGCCGATGAAGGGGGCCGTGTTGGGGTGGTTGAAGAGTGCGTCCAGCGTCACCTTCAGCGAGGTGGCCGCGGGGGTGTTGGCCGCGATGGAGACGGGCGTCACGCCGGGAATGCTCTGGAAGAAGCTCTTCGCCTCGGACGAGTGGTTGTTGCCCACCTGCACCATGGGCAGCCGGGCGAAGGTGGTGCGTGGCACGTTGTCGGTGCCGCCACCCGTGACCGGGTTGGGTGTGGTCGGGGTGTTCTGGCTGGTGTCCGCGTCGTACCCGGTGAACACCTTGGCCACTTCGGTGATGTCGGCGTTGCTGTAGCTGTCGATCGTCGCGCCGCTGGCGTCACGCCTGGGCGTGCCGTCGGGGTTGAGCAGCACCAGGCCGACGGTGAAGAGCTGCATCACCTCGCGGGCGT
>JBJTVI010000244.1:0-2189 GCA_046081145.1 Rubrivivax sp. | reverse complement strand
AGCTGGGTGGTGCCCAGCCAGATGTAGCGGTTCGGGCGCGTGGCGATGTCGGGCTCGAAGACCTCGGCGTAGCGCTGGCGGATGCGCGAGTTGATGCCGTCGCTGGCAATGATGAGATCGGCATCCGGGTAGTCGGTGTCGGCCATCACCTCGGTTTCGAAGACGAGCTCGACGCCGAGCTCCTCGCAGCGCGACTGCAGGATGTTGAGCAGCTTCTTGCGCCCGATCCCCACGAAGCCGTGGCCGCCGGAGCGGATGCGGTGGCCCTTGAAGTGCAGCTCGATGTCGTCCCAGTGGTTGAAGGCAATCTCGATGGCGTCGGCCGTGGGCACGTCCCACTTGCGCATGTTGTCCATCGTGGCGTCCGAGAACACCACGCCCCAGCCGAAGGTGTCGTAGGGGCGGTTGCGCTCGACCACCGTGATGCGGTGGGTGGGGTCGAGCTTCTTCATCAGCAAAGCGAAGTACAGGCCGGCGGGGCCGCCGCCGATGCAGACGATGCGCATGGAAAGGGACACCTGGGTGAGGAGCGTGGATTGTCGCGCCAACCACCTGCCAGGCGAGCGCGAGCTCGGCCGTGCGGGTGCAGGCCGGTGGGGGCGAACCGGCACTGGCGGCGAGCTGCGGCGCGGCCTTGCCTAGAATAGCCCGATAGTGTGGCCCCCCTTCGTACGCGCCCTCGGCCATGGCATACAAGCCGTGGACACGGGCTTTCACCGCGACGACTTCGATGCTGCCTACCTGATCGTGCAGGATGGGCGCGCGGCCTTCGTCGACACTGGCACCAACTTCTCCGTGCCGCGGCTGCTCGCCGCACTCGAGGCGCTGGGCCTGGGGCGAGAGAGCGTCGACTGGGTGATTCCCACCCACGTCCACCTGGACCACGCCGGCGGCGTGGGGGCGCTCGTGCGCGAACTCCCGCAAGCTCGCGTGCTGGTGCACCCGCGCGGCGCGCGCCACCTCGTCGACCCTTCAGCCCTGTACGCCGGTGCGCTGGCCGTCTACGGGCAGGCGGAGATGGACCGCAACTACGGCACGCTGGTGCCGGTGGAGGCCTCGCGCGTGGTGTCTTCCACCGACGGCGGCAGCGTGATGCTGGCCGGGCGCGGGCTCGTGACGATCGACACACCCGGCCACGCCCGCCACCACCACTGCATCTGGGACGAAGCCTCGCGCGGCTGGTTCACGGGCGACACCTTCGGCCTGAGCTACCGCGAGTTCGACTCGCCGGCAGGTGCGTGGATCCTGCCCACCACCACGCCGGTGCAGTTCGAGCCCGAGGCGCTGCAGGCCTCGATCGCGCGGCTCATGGCGCGCGATCCGCAGCGCATGTACCTCACGCACTACGGGTGCGTCACCGGTGTGCCGCGGCTGGCGCAGATGCTGCTTGCGCAGCTCGAGCAACTGGTCAGCCGCTCGCGCGCCTTGCAGCACGCGCCGCAGCGCACACAGGCCCTGCGCGAGGCGGTGCTGGCGGTGCACCTGTCGAGCCTGGCGGCGCACGGCTGCGCGATGCCGCGCGAGCAGGCGCAGGCGCTGCTCGAGCTCGACGTCACGCTCAACGTGCAGGGCATCGAGGCCTGGCTCGACCGCGAGGCGCGGGCCCGCTGAGGGCCCCGCCCGGCCCACCCTCCCCCCGCCTGCCTTCCCGCCTGCGCCCTCTCCCCAGCCTGCATCCCCCACAGGAGACGCCCCCCGATGAACACCGCCATCCACTTCGGCCTGCAGGGCCGTGCCGCCATCGTCACCGGCGCCTCTCAGGGTATCGGCGAGGCCTGCGCCCGGCGCCTCGCGGCCGACGGCGCGGCCGTGGCGCTGTGGGACGTCTCGGATGCCAAGGGCGAGGAGCTTGCCGCCGCGCTTCGGGCACAGGGCGCGCGTGCCACCTACGTGCACTGCGACGTCTCGCGTAAGGAGCAGGTGGACGCGGCGCTGACGCACACGCTGCAGGCCTTCGGGCACGTGGACGCGCTCGTCAACAACGCCGGCATCTTCAAGGCGGCCGACTTCCTGGACATCACCGAGGCCGACTGGGATGCGGTGATCGCCGTCAACCTCAAGGGCAGCTTCCTCGTCGGCCAGGCGGTGGCACGGGCCATGCGGGCCAACCGCGGCGGCGAGGGCTTTGGCGCCATCGTCAACATGAGCTCGGTCAACGGCGTGATGGCCATCCCCTCGATCACGAGCTA
>JBJTVI010000243.1:0-2536 GCA_046081145.1 Rubrivivax sp. | reverse complement strand
GCGACACGCCGCTGCTGGCGCGGCTGTACCGGCCGCGTGGCCAGGCACCCGTGGCGCTGCTGGCCGAGCTCCACGGCGGCGCGTGGTGCCGCGGTGACCGCCTGGACGAGGACCGCCTGAACCGCGCCCTGGCGCAGCGCGGCGTGGCCGTGGCCGCCTTCGACTTCCGCCAGCCGCCGCAGGGCGGCTACCCGGCCTCGTTGCAGGACATCCACTTCGCGATCCGCTGGCTCAAGGTCCAGGCCCCCGGCCTGGGCGCGCGGCCGCAGCAGGTGGCCGTGATGGGCGTGTCCAGCGGCGCGCATCAGGCCATGCTGCTGGCCATGCGGCCGCACGATCGGCGCTACGCCGCGCTGCCGCTGCCTGCAGGCGATGCGGTGGACGCCCAGGTCGCCTTCGCCGTGCTGTGCTGGCCCGTGATCGACCCGCTGGGCCGCTACCACTACGCCAAGGCGCTGCGCGACAGCGGCGAACCCTACCCGGCCGGCATCGATCGGGTGCTGCCCGACCACGACCGCTACTGGCCAGACGAGGCCTCGATGCAGGAGGCCAGCCCCTTGCGGGCCCTGGAGCGGGGCGAGGCCGTGACCCTGCCGCCGGTGCTCTACCTGCAAGGCACGGCCGACCTCATGCACCCCATGGCGCACCTGGAGCGCTTCGCGCTGGCCTACTGCCGCGCAGGCGGGGAGCTCGCGCTCAACCTGTACCCCGGCGAGGACGCCGGGTTCGTGAACAGGCAGCCCGACTCGCCGGCCACCGCGCAGGCGATTGCCGACATCGTCCACTTCGTGCGGCGCCAGGCGAAGCGCCTGGCCTGACTCAGTCGGGCTTGATGTTGGCCGAGCGGATCAGCTCGCGCCACTTGCGCGTCTCGGCCGCCTGGTGATCGGCCAGGGCCCGGGCCGTACCACCGCCGACCACACCGCCTTGCTGCTCGATCCAGCCCTTCACGTCGGGCCGGGCGAGCACCGAGACCGCGTCGGCGTTGAGCTTGGCCAGGATGTCCGCCGGCGTGCCCGCCGGCGCATACATCCCGAACCAGGCCGTCACCGCGAAGCCCGGCAGCCCGGCGGCCTCGGCCACCGTCGGCACGTCGGCCAGCGTGGCCATGCGCTCGGCACTGCTGATGCCCATCAGCCGGGCTGCGCCGCTGCGCGCGTGCGGCAGCACCACGGAGCTGTTGTGGAATAGCACCTCGAACTGACCACCGAGCAGGTCGGTCATCATCTGCGCACTCGACTTGTAGGGGATGCCCTGCATGCGGATGCCAGCCTGCAGGTTGAGCAACTCGGCCGCCAGGTGCGGGCTCGTGCCGCTGCCGGGGTGCCCAAAGCGCAGCTTGCCCGGGTTGCGCTTGGCGTACTCGATGAGCTCGCGCAGGTTGTTGGCCGGCACGCTCGGATGCGTCACGAGCAGGTTGGGCATCGACATCACGAGGGTGATGGGCGCCAGGTCCTTCACCGGGTCGTAGGGCATCTTCTCCATCATGCTGACGTTCACCGCCATCGCCCCGATGGTGCTCAGCAGGATCGTGTAGCCGTCGGCAGGCTGCTTGGCCGCGCGATCGGTGCCGGTGATGCCGCCCAGGCCCACGACGTTTTCCACCAGCACCGGCTGGTTCCACAGCGCATTGAGCCGCGCGGCCAGTTGACGCGAGATCGCATCCGGGCTGCTGCCCGCAGGCGCAGCCACGATCAGCTTGACGGGCTTGTTGGGAAATCCGGCCGCCGCACCCTGTGCAAGCGCAGGGCTGGCCGCCAGCACCAGGCCCGCCAGGGCGAGCAGTCGGGTCCACATCTTTCTCATGGTCGCGTCTCCTCGAATGGCCTCACTCGCGGCACGTTAGCAAGCCCCGCCGCGACGGCCACAGAGGGGATGCCCGCGCCGTTTCAACTTGTGAACTTTCGGCGAGCCCGCCCCTTGCCTAAAGCGGCACGCGGTAGACGGAGGCGCCGACCGGGAACACCAGCGCCCCGCCCGAGATGAAGACTGTCCCGGTGGGCTGCGCATCCACGCGAAGCCTGGTCAGCCCCGGGGCGGCGTCGAAGGTGTAGACCTTACCCTGCTGCTGGAAGGCCACCTGCCCGCCGCCCACTGCCAGCAGAGAGGAGCTGCTGAGGCTAGAGAGCGTAAAGACGTTGGTGGTCGTGGCCGCCTTGATGGCCCGCGCGCCGCCGGTGCCGGTTTCCACCCAGGCGAGCACCCCGTCTCGCAGCAGGAAGGACGTGGCCGAAGACGACCAGGTGGTGGTCGCCCCTCCAGCCAGCGGCTGGCTCACGAGGCTGAAGGTGTCCCCGGCGTTGCCCCCCACCGGAGACTGCTGCCACGCCGCGCGGACTCCGTCGGTCTGCGTGTAGATGTGGCGCGCCCCGCCCGAGGTGACACGCGTGGAGGCGCCGGTGTCCGAGCGCCAGCGGTAGACATCGAAGGTCGGGGACGTACCCTCTCCGCCCGTCTGCCCCCAGAACCAGAAGTGCAGCACCCCGCCCGAGACGGCGAAGTCGTAGTTCCAGTTGCCCAGGTAGTTCACGCCCGC
>JBJTVI010000242.1:0-4074 GCA_046081145.1 Rubrivivax sp. | reverse complement strand
GGCGAACGGCATCGTGTTCCTGGACGAGATCGACAAGATCGCCACGCGCGCGGAGGTCGGCGGCGCCGACGTCTCGCGCCAGGGCGTGCAGCGCGAACTGCTGCCGCTGGTCGAGGGCACCACCGTGTCGACGAAGTACGGCATGGTGAAGACCGATCACATCCTCTTCATCGCTTCCGGCGCGTTCCACCTGTCGCGGCCGTCCGACCTGATCCCCGAGCTGCAGGGGCGCTTTCCGATCCGCGTGGAGCTCACGGCGCTGTCGGTGGACGACTTCGAGGCCATCCTCACGCGCACCCAAAGCAGCCTCGTGGCCCAGTACCAGGCCCTGCTGGCCACCGAGGGCGTGGCGCTCACCTTCACGCCCGAGGCCGTGCGGCGCATCGCGCAGATCGCCTGCGAAGTCAACGAGCGCATGGAGAATATCGGCGCGCGGCGCCTGGCCACCGTGCTCGAGCGGCTGCTCGAGGAGGTGAGCTTCGAGGCCCCTTCGGCCGGCGAGCGGCACATCACCATCGATGCGGCGCTCGTCGACGCCCGGCTGGGCGAGCTCGCGCGCAACGAGGATCTCTCGCGCTACGTGCTGTAGGCGTGCAGCCCGGGGCTGCAGGCCCCCGGGGCGTGTGCCGACGGCTAGCGGCCCGAGCGCGCGGCCTGCACGGCCAGCAGGCCATCGAAGATGAGCGTCTCGGCCAGCTCGTGCGCAATGCCCAGGTAGGGCGAGACCTTCCAGCCCGCGCCGCCTGTCATGATCGTGTGGGGTTCCATGCCCGTGTGCTCGTGCAGGTGGCGGTGCATGCGCTCGATCGCCCCGGTGATCGCGTAGGTGCCGCCGCTGGTGAGGGCATCGCTCGTGTTCGTGGGAAAGGGCACCACCTCGCCCGTGGGCACGCGCAGCCCGGCCGTGCCACCTTCCAGGGCGCGCAGCATGATGCCGTGGCCGGGCACGATCAGCCCGCCGAGGAAGCGCCCCTGCGCATCCTGGGCGTCCACCGTCACCGCCGTGCCCACCATCACGACGAGCACGGGCTGCTGCCGGCCGTGGCGCCGCATGTGCCAGCGTGCCCCGATCTGGGCCACCCAGCGGTCCGCGCCCAGCCGCGTGGGGATCGCATAGCCGTTGACCACGCCCGCCTCGCCCGTGCTCGACACGGCCCAGCGCGGCGGCACATCCCACGAGAGCTCGAGCTGCTCCTCCACGCGGTGGCGCACCGCCTCGCCGGCCACGTTGCAGCCGAGCATGGCGCGCGGGGCCGGCAGCCCCTTCCAGGCCGTCTCGGCCAGCTCGTCGATGCGCTCCAGGAACACCGCCCCCTGCTCCCGCGGCGCCTGGCCGGGCTGGGCGGACTCGAAGAGCGCCCACTTCAGGCGCGTGTTGCCGATGTCGATGGCGAGGAACAAGGGGGCGCCTCGGTGGCGGGCTGACGACGGCGCGCATGGTAGCGGGATGCCGCGCTCGTCCGATCCGTGAAAGCTCGCAGTGGCATCATCCACAGGCCCGGGGCGGCCACCGGCCGTCCCTCACCGCGCCCCCACGGATCCCGCCATGACCGAACTGCTCGCCGATTACAAGGCACTTGCCGAGTACCGCCCCTCGCACAAGGTGCGCTTCGTCACGGCCGCCAGCCTCTTCGATGGGCACGACGCCGCCATCAACATCATGCGCCGCATCCTGCAGGGCATGGGGGCGGAGGTCATCCACCTCGGCCACAACCGCTCGGTGGAGGAGGTGGTCACGGCCGCGCTCCAGGAGGACGCGCAGGGCATCGCCGTGAGCAGCTACCAGGGCGGCCACGTCGAGTACTTCCAGTACATGGTGGATCTGCTGCGCGCGCGCGGCGGTGCGCACATCCAGGTCTTCGGCGGCGGCGGCGGCGTGATCGTGCCCGCCGAGATCCGCGCGCTGCAAGCCTACGGCGTCACACGCATCTACAGCCCCGAAGACGGGCAGCGCATGGGCCTGCAGGGAATGATCGGCGAGATGGTGATGCGCTGCGACCAGGACCTCTCCACGCACGCCCCGAAGCAGCTGTCTGCCCTGCAGGGCCACACCGATGCCGCCTGGCGCGCCCTCGCGCAAGCCATCACCGCACTCGAGAACGGCCGCGCCGACCCCGCCTTCCAGGCCGCCTTGCACACGGCGGCAGCCACCACCCGCATCCCCGTGCTGGGCATCACCGGCACGGGCGGTGCGGGCAAGTCGAGCCTCACGGACGAACTCATCCGGCGCCTGCGCCTCGATCAGGGAGACGCGCTGCGCATAGCCGTCGTGAGCATCGACCCTTCGCGCCGCAAGAGCGGGGGCGCCCTGCTGGGCGACCGCATCCGCATGAACGCGATCGGGCCCTGGAGCGCCGGGCCGCGCGTCTTCATGAGAAGCCTCGCCACGCGCGACTTCGGCAGCGAGATCAGCCAGGCCCTGCCCGACGTGCTGGCCGCCTGCAAGGTGGCGGGCTTCGACCTCATCGTGGTCGAGACCTCCGGCATCGGCCAGGGTGATGCCGCCATCGTGCCGCTGGTGGACTGCCCGATGTACGTGATGACGCCCGAGTTCGGCGCCGCCAGCCAGCTCGAGAAGATCGACATGCTCGACTTCGCCGAGTTCGTGGCAATCAACACGTTCGACCGCAAGGGCTCACTGGACGCGCTGCGCGACGTGGCCAAGCAGGTGCAGCGCAACCGCGAGGCCTGGAGCAGGAAGACCGAGGAGATGCCCGTCTTCGGCACCATGGCCAGCCGCTTCAACGATGACGGCGTCACGGCGCTGTACCAGGCGCTGGTGCCGCGCCTGGCCGAGCTCGGGCTGCGCACGGCCGAGGGCCGCCTGCCGCAGGTGGCCACGCGCCACAGCACGCACCAGGTGCCCATCGTGCCGGGCGCGCGCGTGCGCTACCTGGCCGACATCGCCGACACGGTGCGCGGCTACAAGCGGCGTGTGGGCGAGCAATCGGCCCTGGCGCGCGAGGTGCAGCAGCTGCGCGCCGCGGCAGCCATGCTCGCCGTGGACAAGCCCGAGAAGCCCCGCGCCGCCGAGGCGGCGCTGAACCTCGCCGCCGAGCGCGAGGCGCGGCTGGACCCGCAGGCGCGCAAGCTGCTGGCCATGTGGCCCGACATGCAGCGCGCCTATGCGGGCGACGAGTACGTGGTGAGAATCCGCGACAAGGAGATCCGCACCGCCCTCGTGCACACCACGCTCTCGGGCAGCAAGATCCGCAAGGTGGCGCTGCCGGGCTGGGCCTGCCACGGCGAGTTGCTCAAGTGGCTGATGCTCGAGAACGTGCCCGGCTCCTTCCCCTACACCGCCGGTACCTTCGCCTTCAAGCGCGAGGGCGAGGACCCCACGCGCATGTTCGCCGGCGAGGGCGACGCGTTTCGCACCAACCGGCGCTTCAAGCTGCTCAGCGAAGGCATGCCCGCCAAGCGGCTGTCCACCGCCTTCGACTCCGTCACGCTCTACGGCAACGACCCCGACCTGCGGCCCGACATCTACGGCAAGGTCGGCAACTCCGGGGTGAGCATCGCCACCTTGGAGGACATGAAGGTGCTCTACGGCGGCTTCGACCTCACGAACCCCAGCACCTCCGTGAGCATGACGATCAACGGCCCGGCGCCGTCGATCCTGGCGATGTTCATGAACACCGCCATCGACCAGAACCTCGACAAGTTCCGCGCCGACAACGCGCGCGAGCCCACCGACGACGAGGCCGCCAAGGTCCGCGCCTGGACGCTGGCCAACGTGCGCGGCACCGTGCAGGCCGACATCCTCAAGGAAGACCAGGGCCAGAACACCTGCATCTTCTCCACCGAGTTCAGCCTGAAGGTGATGGGCGACATCGCCGAGTGGTTCGTGCACCACGACGTGCGCAACTTCTATTCGGTGTCGATCTCGGGGTACCACATCGCCGAGGCGGGGGCGAACCCGATCAGCCAGCTCGCCTTCACGCTGTCCAACGGCTTCACCTTCGTGGAGGCCTACCTGGCGCGCGGCATGCACATCGACGATTTCGCCCCCAACCTGAGCTTCTTCTTCAGCAACGGCATGGATCCGGAGTACACCGTGCTGGGCCGCGTGGC
>JBJTVI010000241.1:0-9034 GCA_046081145.1 Rubrivivax sp. | reverse complement strand
ATCTGGTCCAGGTGGTCTGACCGTGGCGTGGCGTGACGCTCTGACGCAGGCGCCTGTCGCTCAAGCGGACCCCTGCCGGCCCCTGCAGGGCCTGCGCTTGGCCAAGGGTCGTGTCCCAGCGCATGGGAGGCCTTCAGCCCGGCAGCTGCACCCCCGCTGCCCGAGCCGCTGAACGGACCGATTCGGGCAAGTTGATGTGGCCCGGGTCGCGCCCGTTGGCCATGCCCATCAGCAGCGCGGGCTCGGCGCCGATGTTGCGAAACCCGCGTGACACCCCGGGGGGGATGCTCACGGTGTCCAGGGGCTCGAGCACGAGGCTGCGCGTGCCCTCGGGTCCCCAGAATACTTCCCAGCGCCCGGTGATCGCCACGAAGACCTCCAGCGTGAGGTGGTTGTGCAGCGGTGCCGAGTGGCCGGGTTCGCAGCGCACCAGGTTCATGTGGAAGTCCTCGGCCTGCAGCGGTGCGGCCGGTTGCTCGCCCAGCACGCGCCAGGTGGTGCGCTTGCAGCCCGGGATGCCCGCGTCGGCGTAGTCGTCGGTGGGCTGCAGCGCCGCAAAGCGCGCCACCCGCGCCTCCATTTCGGCCTCGGTGGGGTTGGCATCGGTGATGGGGGCGGTGCGGGGCATGGAGTGCTTTCGGTACGGGCCTGGATCGGTTTGTGACGAACTGCGGCCGGCTTGCCAATCGGGGGATTGCCGATGCGGGCTGCCGCGCGTTGTTGCGGCGCCTCAATGCCGCGGCGCGCGGCAGGGTCAAGGTGCGCCGCTTCACGTGCGGGGCCCTCGTCGGCCTCGATCGGGCCCGCATCCACCCTGCACCACCCTGCACCAGGAGATGAACCATGAAGCTCTTGAAGACCCTGTGCGCGGGCGCCGCCGTGGCGCTGTCCGTGCTGGCGCTGCCCCCCGTCGCACTCGCCCAGAACGCCTACAACTGCGCCTGGCCGCTGAACCTTTCGCCCAAGGGCTCGGGCAACTTTCTCGCGCCCGACGAGGGCGCGCGCTATTGGGCCATGCCCTTCCCGAAGGGCCGTACGACGATGACGATCCAGGGGCGCTTGCCGAACGTGCGCTACTTCTCTTTCGTCGCGTACAGCGGGGATGCCAGCGGGCGCCCGATCGACACCGCAGGCGGCCTGCATGACACGACGATCACGCCTGATGCGGGCGGCGCCACCTACACGGTGCGGGTTTCGCGTGATCCGGCGCTGATGGGGGCGACCAATGCGATCAACGTGACGGCCAACGATGCCTGGGTGGTGCTGCGCCTGTATGCACCGGCGCCCGACCCGACGCAGTCGGGCCAGGCGCTCAGCGGCGGGGTGCCGCTGCCTACCATCACCTACGACGCGGGGGCGCCGCTCGTGGCCTGCCCGCCGCCCTCGCCCGTGGACGGCAAGGTCTGGCATCCGGTGCGTTCGGTCAACAAGTTCGAGGACCTGCGGGCCTTCTTCGAGCTGCTGTTCCCGGCGGGCTTCGACATCAACCAGCCCACCGACTACGACGAGATCGTGAGCGGCCGCATGTGGTTTGCACCGCCGCGCATCCCGCCGATCCTGCTGTTCCCGAACCCCGACAACAAGTACCTCATCACCTCGCCCGGGCCCTACCAGCGCGGCAAGGTCGTGGTGATCCGGGCGCGGGCACCGCAGGTGGCGCCCGATGAGCATCCGGGCCGCGGCAGGGGCCCGCGCGGCGCCGGCCGGGGCGAGGACATGCGCTACTGGTCGATGTGCAACAACGACTTTGCGTTGCCCATCGCCGCCGTGGGCTGCGTGTCGGACCAGACGGTCAAGCTCGAAGGGGGCTGGTTCACGGTGGTGATCAGCGACGACGCGACCCGGCCCGAGTGGCTCCGCCCGAGCGTGAACTGGCTGCCCTGGGGCGAGGAGCAGTACCCGAAGATCATGTTCTTCCGCCACCTGCTGGCCTCGCCGACCTTCCCGTACTCGGCGCAGCAGGTGATCAAGGGCTGCCCGGCGAGTTGCGTGAACAACGACGCCGTCTTCGACTTCACGCTGCCCGACCTGCCCCGGCGCACGGCAATCGCCGCGGCCGGACCGGCCGTCCAGCGCCTGATGGGCGAGTACTACCCGGTGGCGGCCTGGTGCGACAAGTCGACCTTCGAGCGCGGGGGGTGGCAGGCCTGCCTGGGGCGCAGGTGAAGTGTGCGGCCGACCATGAAAAAGGGCCGCCAGGATGCCCCGGCGGCCCTTGGCCCGATGACTGCTTGGCTCAGTAGAACTTGTAGTTCACGGTCACCGAGTAGCGCCGACCGAGCTGGGCAGACAGGCCGCTGTCCCAGAAGGTGAACAGCGACGGGATGCTGGTGGAGCGGCGGTAGGAGTTGTGGACGTTGAGCACTGAGGCCGCGACCGTCATGTTCTTGATACCCGTGTAGCTGCCGCCCAAGTCCACCGAGGCTTCCTTGCCCAGACCGCACAGATTGTTCTGCTGCAGGACGAGATTGGAGCCCGAGGTGGCCACCTGGCAGCTGGCCGTGCCGCTGACGGCCATCTCGTCGATGTGGTTGTAGCGGACCCACCCGGTCCAGGTCGGTGCCGTCCAGGTCAGCCGTGCCGAGCCCTTGCTCTTGGGTACCTCCACGACGATGGCGGTACCCGCGTACTCGCTGGCAGTCGTGCCCGCCAGAACCTGCTGGCTGAAGCGACTGGTGTACGTGCCGGTCACGTTCAGCGCCAACTGACCCCAGGAGGTCTTGGGCGCGCGCACGTTCAGGTCGTAGTCGATGCCCGAGGTGATGGAGTAGTTGAAGTTGCCGTACTGGCGGATGAGCGCCACGATCGGGCCGCTGTTGGCCACACCCGGCAGCCAGGTGGCCGAGTTCGGGTCACGCAGCACGTACTGCGCGTTGGCGGCCGGGTTGGCGTTGTAGGCCTCCATGATGTCCTGGCCGCGCTGCACCCGGATCTCGTTGTTGCGCTCGAAGTACCAGCCGTCGATGGCCAGGTCGATGTCCTTGGTGGGGTTGAGGATCAGGCCGAGCGTGGCGGACTTGGAGGTCTCGGGCTTCAGGTTGGGATTCGCGCTGATCACGGTGGGCAGGTTGCCCGGGTTCTGTCCCGCCGGCACGGAGGAGAAGCCCAGCACGTTGCAGTCGCGGATGTTCGGTGGCACCGATCGGCTCACCGGGTTGGCCGGGTTGCTGCTGTCGCAGCGCACGCTGTCGTAGATGCGGAACGACTGCGAGCTGTGGAAGGACAGCAGGAAGGAGTTGCTGATCTGTGAGATCGACGGTGCCCGGAAGCCCGTCGCACCCGTTCCGCGTATCGACAGGATGGAGGGCACCGCATCCCACTTGAAGCCGAGCTTGCCGGTGGTGGCGTTGCCGAAGTCGGAGTAGCTCTCGGTGCGCGCTGCGGTCTGGATCTCGAGCGTCTTGAGCACCGGCAGGCGCAGTTCCGCGTAGGCAGCCGCCGAGTCGCGGCTGCCGGAGGTGCCGTTGGCCACCAGTCCGATGTAGTCGCCGCTCTGGTAATTGGCGTCCGGGATCGACTCGAGCTTCTCGCGACGCACCTCGGCGCCCACGGCCACGGCCGCACGGCCGCCACGCATCGAGAACAGCTCGCGCGAGGCACGCACGTCCAGCGCCACGATCGAGGAGTCGCCGCTGTTCACCGCATCGGTGGAAATGGAGCGGATGGCCGCCGCATCGTTGGCCTTGCCGAAGCGATACAGGCTGGTGCCGGCAATCGCCTGGTTGAGCAGCGACGAACGGATGCGGTTGGTGCGGATCGACTCGTTCTTCTGCTGGCTGAACATCACGGCGGAGTCGTAGTCCCACTCGCGCCAGCTGCCCTGGATGCCCGCCACCAGGCGCAGCGTGTTGAGGTTGGAGATGGACTGCAGCGGGATGTCCTCGAAGCGGTACAGCAACTGCACGGGGCGCGCGCCGGCCGTGCCGTTGGTGGGGTTGTCCGGGTGGCCGACGGGAAGGATGATGGCGTTCTGGCGCAGGAACGAGCCATCCACCTTGGGCCAGGTGGTGGCCGTGGGCGCGGTGGAGGTCACGAGGCTCGTCGTCAGCGCGTAGGGCGTGAGGTTCTCGGTGGTCTTGGTCTGCGAGACCATCAGGTCGGCATAGACGCTGGAGTTCGGGGAGAGCTGGAACGTGGCGCGCACCGAGCCGTTCATGCGGTCTTGCGCAGCGATGTACTCGAGGTAGTCGTCCAGGAAGGTGCGGCACATGCCGTTGGGGAAGCTCACCGTGCTGGTTGCGAAGCCCGGCAGCCGGTTGGGCACGCCCTTGCCCACGGTGCGGCTGTCCGGGCAACCGGCCAGCGCGCCCAGGAACAGCGGCCCGGAGGTGTTGGCCGTCGTGGTCGTGAGCGAGGTCGGCACCTGGTAGTAGTTGCCGTAGAAGGAGGCCACGCTGTTGGCCGAGAAGCGCTCGAGGCTGCCGAAGTCGGTGAGGAACTTGTTGTAGCCCGCGAGATCACCCAGGTTCTTCAGGTCGCTGGCCATCACGGAGCCGCGCCGCTGCACCTCCAGGCCGCCATAGACGTTGAAGCGCTGCTTGTCGAGGTTGCCGAAACCGAAGGTCAGGCTGCCGCGCGAGGTGGGGCCCGCGCCCCACTCGTTGGCGCTGTGCGTGGCCGAGGCCTCCAGGCCGTTGTACTCGCGGCGCAGGATGTAGTTGATGACGCCTGCCATGGCGTCCGACCCGTACAGGGCCGAGGCTCCGTCCTTGAGCATCTCCACGCGGTCGATCGCGCCTTGCGGGATCGTGTTCACGCTGATGAGCGAGCCGCGGCCGAAATTGATGTCCACCGCCGCCACGGGCGCCACGCGCCGGCCGTTGATCAGCACGAGCGTGCCCTGCGAGCCGAAGCCGCGCAGCGAGATGGTCGACAGGCCCGAGACGAAGCCCGTGCCGTATCCATCCTGGATCGAGGAGGCGTCCACGAAACCGCGGCTCTTGATGTAGTCCTCCACCGTCGCGTAGCCCGACTTGAGGATGTCCTCTCGCGTGATCACGTCCACCGGTGCGGGGGTCTCGCGGTCGGTGCGCTTGATCAGGGAGCCTGTGACCTCGATGCGTTGGGGCTCGGCGGCTGGTGCGGACGTGTTGCTTTGCGCTTGGGCCTGGCAGCAGGCGGCTGCTGCGGCCAGGGCGATCAGGCGGGGTTGGAGCTTCATGTCGTGGTCGTGAGTGGGGTGGCGGAAATCCGGGCGCGTGGCTGCGGGCGAGACAAGGCCCGGCCCGGGGCCAGGCGCAGTGACACGAGTCTGCAAAGAAAGCATGCTGACAGGGCTGCCCGGCGGCGCGGAATCCGAGCGTTCCCGAGGGTGATGCGGGCACGCCACAGCGGCGCGGGGCGGCGCGAGCCGGCCGAGCCGGGCCGTGCCGGGCCGTCGGCCGGCCCTTCTCGAGCCTCAGCGGCTCTCGGCCTTGCGCCCGAAGTCCGCCGGAAAGCGGATGAGCGCCGTCATCACGAGCGAGGGCACGGTGGCCAGCAGCACCCACAGGAAGAAGTTGAGGTAGCCGAGCTGATCCTGCAGCCAACCGCTCCACATGCCCGGCAGCATCATGCCCATGGCCATGAAGCCGGTGCAGATGGCGTAGTGGGCGGTCTGGTGCGGCCCCTCGGCCACCCAGATCATGTAGACGAGGTAGGCCGTGAAGCCCAGGCCGTAGCCGAACTGCTCCACCGCCAGCCCCGCGCTCACGAGCCACAGGCTGGCGGGCTGGGCGATGGCCAGGCCCACGAAGATGACGTTGGGCACGTGCATGGCGAGCACCAGCGGCCACAGGGCCTTGCGCAGGCCCACGCGGGAGATCACCCACCCGCCCGCGAGCCCGCCCACCGTGAGCGCCGTGAGGCCCACCGTTCCGTAGGCGATGCCCACCTCCTTGGTGCTCAGGCCCAGCCCGCCGGCCGCGGTGGGGTCCAGCAGGAAGGGCGAGGCGAGCTTGAGCAGCTGCGCCTCCGGAAAGCGATACAGCAGCAGGAAGCCGAGAATCACGAAGATGCCGGGCTTGCGAAAGAAAGCCGCGAAGACGGCAAAGAACTCCGCCACCGGCGAGCCCTGCCGCACGGCTGGCCGGTCGGCCGCGGGCTGCGGCAGCGCACGCGCATGCAGCAGCGCCAGCACCGCAAAGGCCGCCGCCAGCAGCCAGAACACCGCCACCCAGGCCTGCACGACGCTGCCCGTGCGCTCCTGCAGTTCGCCGGCCAGGTACACGAGCCCGCCCTGGCCACCGATGTTGGCCAACCTGTAGAAGGTGGAGCGCACGCCGACGAAGGCGGCCTGCTGGTGGCGCTCCAGCGCCAGCATGTAGAACCCGTCGGCCGCGATGTCGTGCGAGGCCGAGGCAAAGGCCATGAGCCAGAACACGGCCAGCGTCATCTGGAAGAACTTCGGCGCGGGCAGCGTGAGCGCGACCATCGCGAGCGCCGCGCCCACGAAGAACTGCATCACCACCACCCAGCGCCGCTTGGTGCCCAGCAGCTCCACCAGCGGCGCCCACAGCGGCTTGATGACCCAGGGCAGGTAGAGCCAGCTCGTGTAGAGCGCGATCTCGGTGTTGGAGACGCCCAGGTTCTTGTAGAGGATGACCGAGAGCGTCATCACCACCACGTAGGGCAGGCCCTGCGCGAAGTAGAGCGAGGGGATCCACGCCCAGGGGCTGCGCGCGGGGGCGCCGGAAGGAGGTGGCGCGTCGGCCCGGGGTGCGTCCATGGTGCGGGGGATCGTAGACGAAGCCCGCGCCGATGCAGCCGGGAATCACCCGGGGAAGCCGACCCGGCCCGTGCCGGCCGGCGAGCCTCGGGATGCAGGCATGATTCATCCCATGAGCACACGCACCCCCGAGTACCCCGTCGACCCGCAGTTCATTGGCCGCTGGTCGCCCCGCGCCTACACCGGCCGCCCGATTCCCGCTGACGAGCTCATGAGCCTCTTCGAGGCCGCGCGCTGGGCGCCTTCTTCCTCCAACACGCAGCCCTGGCGCTTCGTCTATGCGCTGGCCGGTAGCGCGGCCTTCCAGGCGGTGCTGGCCACGCTCGCGGAGTCGAACCAGGCGTGGGCCAGGCGCGCCTCGGCGCTGATCGCGGTGCTCTCGGCCACCGAATCGATGCCGGCGGGTGCCACGGCCCCCAAGCCTTCTCCGCAGCACGCCTTCGACACGGGCGCCGCGTGGATGAGCCTGGCGCTGCAGGCCGACAAGCTCGGCTGGCGCACGCACGCCATGGGCGGCCTGGACCGCGAGGCGCTGCGCCAGGCCATCGGCGTGCCGGCGGCCTTCGCCGTGCACTGCGTGGTGGCGGTGGGCGAGCAGGGCGAGGCGTCGATGCTCGATGCGTCTCAGCAGGCACGCGAGGCACCCAATGCACGCCAGCCGCTGGCGGCCATGGTGGCCGAGGGTCGCTTTCACTTTGAACGATGAACCAGGAGAACTGCAAATGTTTTCGCACGTGATGATCGGCACCGGCGACCTCGACCGGGCCAAGGCCTTCTACGACGCCGTGCTCGGCACGCTCGGCGTGCCGGCCGGCTTCGTGGACCGCCACCGGATCTTCTGGCGCACGCCCACGGGCGTGTTCTCGGTGTCCCTGCCGATCAACGGCGAGCCCGCCACGGTGGGCAACGGCAGCACCCTGGGCTTTGCCTGCCAGTCGGCCGAGCAGGCGCAGGCCTGGCACGCCGCGGGCCTGGCCAACGGCGGGACGACCTGCGAAGACCCGCCGGGCGTGCGCGAGGGCGCCGCGGGCAAGCTCTACCTAGCCTACCTGCGCGACCCTGACGGCAACAAGATCTGCGCGCTGTACAGGATGCCCAAGGCCTGAGCTGCCTGAGCTGCCTGGGTCGCCTGGGTCGCCCGAGTTCCCCGAGTTCCCCGAGTTCCCCGGGCGGCCCCGCGGTGCCTGCGCGCCGCTCGGCCCCGTTGCCGTGCGCGCCCCTCGGGTGGTTTGAGGGGTTCTGTCGCGATAAGGGTGGCGGGCCGAGGAACTGCTGTTCCAGTCAGAAAGCTACGCGACTGCCAAGCTGTAGAAGTAGTCGGCTGGTGAAAATGCCAAGCCACCGGGGCAGCGGAGCTGCCCCTTCTTGACCATGTGCATGGTCTCGATACCGGCGATGATCTTGCTTGCCGACCTGAACGACTTGAAGCCCATCATCGGCCGCGTTCGCCGTTTGATGGCTCGGTGGTCCTGCTCCACGATGTTGTTCAGGTACTTAGACTGGCGAAGCTCGATCGCTGCGCCGCTGTCGGCAGCCAGGCTGCGCACAGCCGCCATATTGGCGCCGCTCTTGTCGATCGTGACGCTCACAGGCACGTCATGCAGGTCGATCGCGCACTCGAAGAAGCGGCGCGCGGCGGCCACGTCGCGGTGAGCGCACAGCAGGAAGTCCACCGTCTGGCCGAGTTTGTCAACGGCGCGGTACAGGTACTTCCACTGCCCGCCCACCAGCACGTAGGTCTCATCCACACGCCAAGAGGAACCCACGGAAAGCTTGCGGCGCCTGAACACGGCCGCAAGCACTGGCAGCAGCTTCAAGGCCCAGCGATGGATGGTGGCGTGGTCGATCAGGACGCCGCGCTCGGCCATCATCTCCTCGAGATTGCGCAGGCTCAGCGGGTACGCGGCGTACCAACGAGCGCACACGAGCATGACCTCCAGCGGAAAGTGCAGCCGCTTGATCACCCGGCGAAGAGTCGAGTTGGCCAGTTGGATGTGCAGGGGAACCATGCACCGAGTGTGCCCGGAAGGTTTACTGCGACAGAACCGTTCAACCTACACGAAGCAGCCATCCTTCGGTCAGTCCCCCTAGGCCCGCTGAATCAACTCGATCTTGTACCCGTCCGGATCCTGGATGAAAGCGATCACGGTGGGGCTGTGCTTCATGGGGCCAGGCGGTCGCGTGATGTTGACGCCCGCCTCCGCCAGCTCCGCGCAGACAGCGTGGATGTCGCCGACAGCAATGGCCACGTGGCCCCAGGCCGTGCCCAGCTCGTAGGGTTCGGTCTGGTCCCATTTGTGGGTGAGCTCCATCACCGTCGTGTTGTCC
>JBJTVI010000240.1:0-2264 GCA_046081145.1 Rubrivivax sp. | reverse complement strand
GCTGGAAACCGGCTTCGCGCAGACGCGCCTGGCCCCCGTGGTCGTCACCTTCCGCACCCTCACACCGGCCGAGATCGAGCACTACCTGCAGGCCGAGCAGCCCTACGACTGCGCCGGCAGCGCCAAGAGCGAGGCGCTGGGCATCGCGCTGCTGTCGGCCATCGAGTCGGACGACCCCACCGCGCTCGTAGGGCTGCCGCTGATTCGCACCTGCGAGATGCTCAGGCTGGCCGGATTGGATCCACTGGCGCCCGCTTGAGCGGCTTCCGCCCGGCCCGCATCTGCCCTCGCCGCCCTCGCTGCCTGCCCAGCCGGCCCTGCCCACGACGATGCCCGACACCACCCGCCCCGGCACGCTCGTCCTCGTGCCCAACACCCTCGACCTCGGCGAGGCCGAGCCCACCGACATCCGCGACGTGCTGCCCGATGGCATGCTGCGCGAGGCCGCCCGCCTCGTGCACTGGGTGGCCGAAGACGCGCGCAGCGCGCGTGCCTTCCTCAAGCGGGTGCATGCCGTGCATCCGCTCACGCGGCCCCTGCAGGAAATCGAGATCCGCGAACTGCCGCGACCCACGAAAGGGGCAAAGGGTCCGCAGGGATCGAGGGAACCCTGGCCCGCCCTCCTCGCCCCCGCCCTCGCCGGCCACGACCTCGGCCTGATCTCCGAAGCTGGCCTGCCCGCCGTGGCCGATCCCGGTGCCGCACTCGTCACCGCCGCGCACGCGCATCACATCCCCGTGCGCGTCCTGCCCGGCCCCAGTGCGCTCTTGCTCGCGCTGGCCGCCAGTGGCCTGAACGGCCAGCACTTCGCCTTCGTGGGCTACCCGCCGCAAGACGCCACGGCGCGCACCGCGCGCATCCGCGAACTCGAGGCGCTCTCGCGCAAGCTCGGCCAGGCGCAGCTCTTCATCGAGACGCCCTACCGCAACGAAGCCCTGCTGGCCGCGCTGCTGGCCACCCTCGCACCGGCCACCCGGCTCTCGGTGAGCGCAGGCCTCACGCTGCCCGGGGCCTTCACGCGCAGCGGCACGGTGGCTGATTGGCGAGCCCGGCCGGGGAACTTGCCACCGCGCACGCCGGCGGTGTACGTGGTGCAGGGCCAGGAGGCCTGACTCACCCGCATCACCGCCCACAGGTCAGCGGGTGACCTCCCCCCAGCAACGCCGCCCCCTTCCGCTTGGGCCGAAGGTTGGGAGCGCCAGCCGCGGCGGTGGGAATGCGACCCAAGCGCGCGAGCAAGCGCTGTCCGATAATTCGTTCGTGAGAACCGTCGGCATCCGAGTCAACCGCCCCCTACAGGACGCGCCCAGCGGCGCTGGCCTGGAAGCGTGCGCACAGCTGACCGAGGCGATCAGCGCTTTCGCGCGATGCGGCTTTCCCAAGGGCGTGTACCGGTACCGTTCCCATGAGGAAGCCAACCGGCACGAAGCGCACTGCCTGGCACTGCAGATGGCCGCGCTTTCGCGGCCCAGCGATTGATGGTGCCGGCATGGAGCGTTTCACACGCCCTGCCTCGCTGGACGATCTGAAGGCTTTGCTGCGCTCGCTTCACGAGCATGGCGTGGAGTACCTTCTGATCGGAGGTTATGCCCTGGCGGTTCACGGCTACCTCCGTGCCACGGTCGATATCGACATCGTCGTGGCTGCCAACCAGGAAACGGGCCGACGGGTGCGTGAAGCGCTGATGATCCTGCCCGACCAGGCGGCAAAGGATCTCCAGCCAGAGTGGTTCGAGGAAGCAGAGAACATCCGCGTGGCCGACGCATTCGTGGTCGACCTCATGCTCAACGCCAACGGCCAGACCTACGAGACTTTGAAGCAGTTCGCGCAGACCACCGATCTGGATGGAATCCCGGTGCGCACCGTCACTCTCGAGGGCTTGCTCCTGACCAAGCAAACGATGAGAGACAAGGATGCCGCAGACCGCGCCGTGATCGAACGCGCGCTGGAAGTTCTGCGCTCCTCCCAGGCCTGATCAGGCCTTGCCCCCCAGCAACGCCGCCACCTTCCGCTTGGGCCGCAGGTTGGGAGACGGCCCGCTGCGCGCAGGGGCGGGCGCGGGGGCGGGGGTGCCAGCCGGGGTGCCGGCCGAGGCGGCGGGAGTCTTCTCCCACGAAGCCTCGCCGCTGCCCGAAGGCTCGTAGGGGCGGTCGAAGAAGGGGTCCGCGGAGGCGGGGCGCATGCTCGGGCGTCCGGGTCGGTCGCTCCATCGGTCGGCACTTCGTTCTGTTCTTCGCCCGTCACCGCGCTCGGCGCCGCGCTCG
>JBJTVI010000239.1:0-7125 GCA_046081145.1 Rubrivivax sp. | reverse complement strand
GCGGGCCGATGCCTACGGCCGCCACTTGCCGGGCATTGGCGCAGCGCTGGCGCAGCCCTCCGCGTCGGACCGAGCGCCCGGAACCCGGTTCCTGCTGTGCCGCGACAAGGCCAGTGGCCTGGCAATTGGCACCGCGCGCATGCAGCGCAACCACCCACAGCCGCTGCCGATCGAAGCCAGCGTCGAGCTGCCCCCGGCACTGGCGGCGCTGCCCCGAGCCGAGATCACGCGCCTAGCCATCGCCCCGGGCGCCGACCCGCTGGTGCCGCCCCTCATCGTGAAGGCCTGCTACCTCGCCGCCGTCGCGAGCCAGATCCGGCTGCTCGTCATCGGCGCGCGCAGCGCCGCACTGGTGCGCATCTACCGCCACCTCGGCTTCACCGATCTGCGGCCCGGCGGCGAGCCCGTGCCGCTGGCCCACGCCGGCGGCCTGCCGCACCAGGTGCTGACCTTCGATGTCGTCGGCGCCGAACGGAACTGGCACGCCTGCCGGTATGCGCTCTACGGCTTCATGGTCGAGACCTGGCACCCGGATCTGCACCTGCTGGACGAACCCGTGGCTCTCGAGCCGCAACTGCACTCTTCTCAGTCGTACAGCCGGAGCGGTGCCTCGATCATCACAGCCCGCCAGCGGGAATCACCAGCGCTCATCGCCAGCGGCGCCAGCAGCTCGGCGTAGCCCGGGCACAGCGCTGGCGCCAGGCCGGTGTGGGGCCAGTCCGAGCCCCAGACACAGCGCGGGCCGAACACATCGATCGCGCGTTCGACGGCGCGGTGCATCGTGTCGTACGGCGCTCGATTTGCGCCCAGCCGGTACCAGCCCGAGAGCTTGATCCAGGCTCCGCCGCGGGCGAGGGTCTGAGCCGCGCGCCACGCCTGCGCATCGGCCGTGGCATTCAGGCCGGCCAGATGGTCGAGCACAAAGACCAGGCCGAGCTTGGCCTGCAGCTCGGCCAAGGCCGCCAGCTGGCCAGCGCCCGCATACCACTGCACATGCCAGCCCAAGGCCCGCAGATCTGGCGCCAGGCGGGCCAGCTGCGCCTGGGCCTCCTCCAGGCTGCAGGTGCCCAGCGGTGACACGAGGTTCAGCCGAAGCGCACGCACCCCGGCGCCGTGAAGCTCGGCCAGTTCGGCGGCCGTTGCCGTCGCGCCCAGGACCACCACACCGCGGTGACGACCCGGCGCTTGTGCCAGGGCACGCAGCAACAGGCGGTTGTCGCCACCGTAGATGCTGGGCTGCACCAGCACCAGGCGCTCCACCCCGGCCACGGCGGCCTGGGCCATGGCATCGCCGAGGGTGTGCGTGTGCACCTCGTAGTGGCCGGCATGGCCCGGCGGGCGCGGCCACGCGGCATCGAAGACGTGGACATGGCAGTCCCAGGCCGCATCGAGCGGCGGGCTGGGTGCCGCGGCTTCAGTCACGCGTGATGCCACGTTCCTTGACGACGCGGCTCCAGAGCTGGGTCTGCCGGCGCAGGAAGTCGGCCGCCGCCTTGTTGTCGCCCGAGAACATGTCACCACCCAGGCTGCGCACGCGACCCAGCACCTCGGGGTCGGCCTTGGCCTTGGTGAAGGCGGCCACGAGTGCGCTTCTTGCTGCCGCGGGCAGCGCCGCCGGTGCGAGCACCGGGTTCCACTCCAGAACCTCGTGGCCCTTGACGCCAGCCTCGGCCATAGTAGGCACCTCGGGCAGGGCGCGCGATCGGGTGGGTGCCGTCACCGCCAGCGGGCGCAGCCTGCCACCCTGGATGTGCCCCAGCGACGAGGCCACGTTGGCGAAGAACAGGGGCACCTGGCCCCCCATCACGTCGTTCAGCGCCGGGCCGCCGCCGCGGTAGGGGATGTGCACGAGCTTGCTTCCACTCAGGTCCTCGAACAGCGCGCCGGCCAGATGCTGGGCCGAGCCATTGCCCGAGCTGGCGTAGGCCAGCGTGCCGGGTTTTTCGCGCGCCAGCTTCAGCACATCGGCCACGTTGCGGGCACTGAAGCTGGGCGTGCACACGAGCACGTTGGGATACATCGCCAGCACCGCCAGTGGCGTGAACTCCGTCGCCGCGTCATAGGGCAGCTTGTCGCCGAACAGTGCCGGGTTGACGGCGAAACTTGAGGCATCAAACAGCAGCTGAGAGCCATCCGCGGCGCCGCGCGCCACCTGCTGCGCGGCGATGGTGCCGCTGGCGCCGGGCTTGTTCTCGACGACCACCGGCTGGCCGAGCGCCTCGGCCAGGCGCGGTGCGAACAAGCGCGCCATCAGATCGGCGCCACCGCCAGCCGGGTAGCTCACCAGCAGCGTGATCGGCTTGCCGCCCGCGATGTTTGCAGCGCGGGCCGAGCTTGGCCACAGCAGCGACAGCGTGGCCAGGGCGGCCCCAGTGCTGAGCAGGCGGCGGCGTTGGGGGGAGGCGATGGGCATGGAGGACTCCAAAAACGTGTGGCGCACCGTCTCAACTTATGGCCACGGAATAGCAAAACGCATGGGCGTCGCCGCGGGTCCAGCGGCACTCGACCGGCCGATCCGCGATGTCCAGCGCCACGCGCTGCACGATGGCCGCCGGGTGGCCGTCGGGCAGCTCGAGTCGGCGCGCCTGGGCCGGCTCGAGCGTGCCGAAGCGGATCTCGTCGACCGCACGGTGCACCGTCACGCCGCACGCTGTGGCGTAGTGCGGGTACAGCAGATCGCCCCAGGTGGAGGGGCTTTCCTGCAGCAGCGGGGCGAAGGCTGGCAGAGTCAGCCAGATGTCTTCCAGCAGCCGAGGGCGTTCGTCGATCAGGCGCAGGCGGGTCAGATGCAGCACCGTCGTGCCGCGCTCCAGCCCGAGGGCTTGGGACACCGCCATGGGTGGCACGCGCTCGCGCCGCGACAGGATGCGCGAGCGCGGTGCGGTCGCGCCCGCTCCACTCTCGCCCCCAGCGAAGCGGAAAAAGCGCAGCATCGGTGCCCCGCCCAGCGCACCACGAACGAAGGTGCCCTTGCCGTGCTGGCGCTCCACCAGGCCCTCATCGGCCAGGCGCGCCAGCGCCTGGCGCACGGTGCCCAGCGCGACGCCATGCTCGGCCGCCAAGGCCGTTTCGGCCGGCAACGGCGTGCCGGGCCGCCACGCCCCACTACGGATGCGCTCGCGCAGCTGCTGCGCGAGCACGCCCCAGCGCGCCTGACCGGGTGCGGAGGTAGCCGTGGGGGCGGCTGCTGAGGCGGGGGAGACCGGCAGCGAGAGCATGGATAAAGTCTAGTGCTCTAGAGGAGTAGATGAATCCAGGCTTTCCCGCGGTGGCACGCCGGCCGCCCGTGGTGGGCTGCGGCGGCCCCGTCCAGCGCAGGGCGGCAGCTTGCGGACCGGTGTAGCCGGCGGGTAGACTCCAAGTTGTCCGTACAACTTTGTTGCGCCTGTGGACATGCCCCCCGCCGCTCTCGATCCCACGACGCTGCGCGCGCGGCTGCGTGCCGCCTGCGGCGCCGACGCCGTGCTCGACGACGCCGCGACGCTGGAACTGGCGGCGCACGACATCTGGCACCGCGCCGAGCAGCAGCCCGACGCGGTGCTGCGACCGGCCGATCGCCCCGCAGCGGCAGCCGGTATCCGCGTGCTGGCCGAGGCTGGCGTGGCGATCGCGCCGCGGGGTGGGGGCATGTCCTACACCGGGGGCTACCTGCCGGCCGGGCGCTATGTCTGCGTGGACCTGTCGCGCCTGACGCGGGTGCTCGAGGTCAACACCGCCGACCTCTTCATCACCGTCGAAGCCGGCTGCACCTGGGCCCAGGTGCGCGAGGCCCTGGCCGGCACGGGCTTCACCACGCCCTATGGTGGGCCGCTCTCGGGCCTGCGTGCGACGGTGGGCGGGGCGTTGTCGCAGAACAGCATCTTCTTCGGCGCCGGGCAACACGGCACGGCGGCAGAATCGGTGCTGGGGCTGACGGTGCTGCTGGCCGATGGTGAGGTGCTCAGCACCGGCAGCGCTGCTTTCGGCGGTCCCGGGCGAAGTGCGTTTGCGCGCTGGGGCGGCCCGGATCTGACCGGCCTCTTCCTCGGCGACACCGGCGCCTTCGGCCTGAAGCTCGCGGCCACCTTGCGTCTGGTGCCGGCACCGGCTTCGCAGGGCTATGCGTCCTACGGCTTCCCCAGCATCGCCGACATGGTGAACTTCCAGGTCGCGCTGATGCGCGCCGGCCTGGGCAGCGAGACCTTCGGCATCGACGCCTACAAGGCGCAGAACTCGGCCCAGACCGGCAACAAGCTCGCCGCCGGCGTGAAGACGCTCACCGAGGTGGCCAAGTCGGGCTCCAGCCTGCTCTCCGGGCTGAAGGCCGCGGCCGGCATCGCGGCGGCGGGCACGGGCTATTTTGCGGTGCACCCATACTCGATCCACCTCACGCTGGACGGTGACAGCCCGGCGCATGTCGAACACCGCCTGGCGCGTGTGGCCACCCTCGCGGCAGAGCACCGCGGTACGGCGCAGCCGGCCTCGGTGCCACAGGTGCTGCGGGCGCAACCCTTCCAGCCGCTGCGCTCGGTACTGGCGCACAACGGCGACCGCTGGGTTCCGGTGCACGGAGTGCTGCCGCTGTCCAAGGCGCTGGCCGCGGTGCAGGCAGTGGAAGCGCGCATCGCCGAACACGCGGTGGCGATGCACGAGCATCAGGTCCTGTACTCGCCGCTTACCGCCAACGTCGACCGCGCCTTCCTGTTCGAGCCGTGCTTCTACTGGCCAGACGAGGTCCGCCCCATCCACGTCAATGTGCTGGGCGCGGCCACCACCGCGCCATGGATGGATCGCCCGCATCGCCCGGCCGCCACGGCGCTGGTCGAAAAGCTCTGGCGGCTGTGCGCCGAGACGCTGGACGGGTACGGTGCGGTGCACTTCCAGATCGGCCGCGCCTACCCCTATCTGCAACGCCTGGACGCGCCCACCCGTGCTCTGGTGCGGGCCGCCAAGCAGGCGCTCGATCCCGCCGGGCTCATGAACCCGGGTTCCCTCGGCCTCGGGGGCTGAGGGCCGGGTCGGATCCTCGATGCACCGCCTTGCCCGAGGCTTCAACCTTCGCTTCGCCACCATGTCCGTGCTGAACCTTTCCATCGCCGCCCTGGCCGCGGCCACGCTGCTGGCTGTTGCCGCAACCCCCGCACGGGCTCAGGAGCCGGTGACGCTTCGCACCGGCGCCTTCGCGCCCCCGGGCAGCGTGTTCGCCACCTACTGGGCCCGCTTCAAGACGAATGTCGAGCGCGACAGCAAGGGCACGATCAAGGTCGAGCTCAACATCGGCGACCCGAACGAGGGCAACCTGCTGTCCAACCCGCGCCGCGGCCGCGTCGATTGCGTGGGCGCCTCGCTGCAAGGGAGCGCCACCGTGTTGCCCGGGGTGGCGGTGCTGCAGTTGCCCTACGTTTTCCCCAGCTTCCGCCACGTCGACCACGCCTACGACGCCGGCCTGGTGGAGGCCTACCGCAAGCTCTTCGATGCCAAGGGCATCACGATGCTGAGCTTCGTCGAGGTCGGCTTCACGCACACCTACGCGACGATGACGGTCAAGAGCCCGGCCGACGTGAAGGGCGTGAAGATGCGCGCCACGCTGGCCCGCGCCTCGCAGGCCTGGATCAAGGCCGCCCGCACCGAGCCTGTGGTGCTGCCGATCGCCGAAGCCGTGCCCGGCCTTCAGACCGGACTCATCAAGGGCGGCGAGTCGGGCATCGTGGTCTACAGCGCCCTGATCGCCAAGGCCGCGCCGCAGTACCTGCTCACCAGGCACGCCTTCGACTCCGGCACCATCATGTGCAACAAGGCCTTTTTCGACAAGCTCACGCCCGAGCAGCAGACCGCGGTGCGCAACTGCTGGAGCGTGAAGGACCAGGTGCGCGACACGCGGGCTTCGAACGAGAAGTTCCTCACCGATGCGGCTGGTCTGGGCATCACCGTCGTGCGGCCGAACGCGGCCGAGCTGGCGCAGTGGCAGGCCGCGGGCAAGAAGGTAGCCGAGGAGCTGATCGCCGGCTTCACGCCCCAAGGCCGGCGCATCTACGACGACATCCAGCGTGACCTCGCAACGCTGTAGTGATGCAGCGTGCCGCCGCCGCGTTGCTGACGGCGTTGCGCCAGGCCGAGCGCTGGAGCACGGCAGCGGCCTTCTTGCTGATGGTGCTGGTGCTGGGCTGGGACATCCTGGGCCGCGAACTGCTCTCCGGCGGCAAGATCTGGGCCACGCCGATTGCGGTCTATGCCAACGTCTTCATTGCGTTCATCGGCATCGGTGTCGCGTCGTCCGGCGGCGCGCACCTGCGGCCCCGCTTCATGGACGGCCTCGCGCCCAAGGCCTGGGGCCCGGCGCTGGACCGCTGCTCGGGCTTCGGCTTTGCCCTGTTCGCCCTCGGTGCCGCGATCCTGTGCTGGGGCCTGCTGAAGGAGACCATCGAGCTGCAGGAGACGGATGCCGTGCTGCACTGGCAGGTGTGGCCGTTCCAGACCATCCTGCTCGCGGCCTTTGGCATCGCCGTCGTGCGGCACATGCTGTACGGCCTGTTCCCGGCGCTGCGCCCGGCGCCAGCGGCGGGCGAAAACGCGCCACCGAGCGAAGAGCAGGTGCGTGAGATGGCCACTCCGGCCGCCGCCGAGCCCAACGCGCCCGCCGCGCCGCGATGAGTTCCGCCGCGCTGCCCGTGATCGGGCTGATCCTGCTCGTGCCGCTGATCCTGTGGCTGCGGCAGAACATGATCGTCGTGCTCGGCTGCGCCTCGGCCTGGCTGTATTGGTTCTACAGCAGCGGCGCCGTCGGCAACACCGCACTCGACGCCTGGCAGAACGCGCGCAACGAGGTCTTCCTCGCGATCCCGCTGTACGTGCTGGCCGGCAACGTGATGGCCAATGGCTCCATCGCGCAGCGCTTGATCCGCGTGATGTCGGCCCTGACTGCGCCCATCCCCGGCGGCCTGGCGCTGTGCGCGGTGCTCTCTTGTGCGCTGTTTTCGGCCATCTCGGGCTCGAGCACCGTCACGATGCTGGCGGTGGGTGGCGTGCTGTTCCCGGCGCTCTTGAAGGCCGGCTACGAACGCAGCTTCGCGCTCGGGCTGCTGTGTGCCGCCGGCACGCTGGGCATCATCATGCCGCCGTCGATCCCGATGATCCTGTACGGGATCA
>JBJTVI010000238.1:0-2740 GCA_046081145.1 Rubrivivax sp. | reverse complement strand
CGCGGCTGCGGCCGCTGCGAGCCTGCCTGCATTCGCACAGCAACCGCCCCCCATGCGTGTGGTGCTGGGCTTTGCGCCCGGCGGCAGCGTGGACGCCCTGGCCCGCATCGTGGCCGAATCCCTGCAGGCTGGGCTCGGCCGCACGGCCGTGGTCGAAAACCGCTCCGGCGCCGCCGGCCGCCTGGCCGTGGAGCAGGTGAAGGCCTCGGCGCCCGACGGCGACACGCTGCTCATCGCGCCGCAAGGCCCGATGACGCTCTTCCCGCATGTGTTTCGCAACCTGCGCTACGAGCCCGCGAAAGATTTCGTGCCCGTCACGCGCGTGGCCAGCGGCGACTTTGCGCTCACCATCGGCCCGATGGTGCCGGCCAAGGACATGAAGGGTTTCCGCACCTGGCTGGCCGGCGCCGGGCAGAAGGCCGCCTACGCCTCGCCGGGCGCGGGCACGCTGCCGCACTTCGTGGGCGTGGCCTTCTCGCGCCAGATCGGCGTGCCCATGACGCACGTGCCCTACCGCGGCTCGGCCCTTTCCATGAACGACCTGGCTGGCGGCACCATCGCCGCGGCCGTGAGCCCGGTGACGGAGGCGCTCGAACTGCACAAGGTCGGGCGCGTGACGATCATCGCCACCACCGGGCCCGCGCGTACGACCTTCGTCGAGGGCGTGCCCACGATGAAGGAGCTGGGCATCAACCTGGAGGTGCCGCTGTGGTTTGCCGTCTTCGCGCCGGCAGCCACGCCACCGGCCACGCTCGACCGCATCCGTCAGGCCATTCACGCCACGCTCGCCACACCCGCCGTGAAGGAACGCATCACGCGCCTGGGGCTGAGCGCGGCGCCCAGCACCACGCCCGAACTCGTCGCGCTGCAGGCGCGCGAGCGCGAAATGTGGGAACCGGTGGTCAAGGCCTCGGGCTTCACGCCGGAGGATTGACGCGATGAGCACCCTCGGCTCGCCCGCCTCGCGCCCCAACTTCATCTTCATCGTCGCCGACGACCTCGGCTATGCCGACCTCGGCTGCTATGGCGGCCGCGAGGCTTCCTTCGGCGCCGTCTCCCCGGTGCTCGATGCGATGGCGGCCGCCGGGATGCGCTTCACCCAGGGATATGCGAACTCGCCCGTGTGCTCGCCCACGCGCTTCGGGCTGATGACGGCGCGCTACCAGTACCGCCTGCGCGGGGCAGCCGAGGAGCCCATCAGCAGCCGCACGCGCGGCAGCACCACGCTCGGGCTGCCGCCCGAGCACCCCACCTTGCCCTCGCTGCTGCGCGGCGCGGGCTACCGCACGGCGCTCATGGGCAAGTGGCACCTGGGCTTTCCGCCGCACTTCTCGCCGCTGCGCTCGGGCTACGAGGAGTTCTTCGGGCCCATGAGCGGCGGGGTGGACTACTTCACCCACGCCGACTCCGCCGGGCGGCACGACCTGTGGCAGGCCGAGGCCGAGCACACGCAGGAGGGCTACCTCACCGACCTCATCACGCAGCGCGCGGTGGACTGGATCGGCCGCATGGGCTCAGGCGATGCACCGCTCTTCATGAGCCTGCACTACACCGCACCGCACTGGCCCTGGCAGACGCGCGAAGACCGTGACCTCAAGGTGGATGGCACGCTCTTTCACCTGGCTGGCGGCAACGTCGACACCTACCGCCGCATGATTCACCACATGGACGAGGACATCGGCCAGGTGCTGCAGGCCCTGCGCGCGTGCGGTCGGCTGGACAACACCTTGGTGGTCTTCACGAGCGACAACGGCGGCGAGCGCTTCTCCGACAACTGGCCGCTCGTGGGCGGCAAGATGGACCTCACCGAAGGCGGCATCCGCGTCCCCTACATCGTGCACTGGCCGGCGGTGGTCAAGCCCGGCGGCGTGAGCGCGCAGCACTGCCTGACGATGGACTGGTCGGCCACGATGCTCGACGCCGCGGGCGTGGCGCCCGACCCCGCCTACCCCCTGGACGGCGTCTCGCTGCTGCCCGTGCTGCGCGAGGCCGGGCACACCTTCGAGCGGCCCATGGCCTGGCGCATGAACCACCGCGGCCAGCGCGCCCTGCGCGACGGGCCCTGGAAGTACCTGCGCGTGGACGGCCACGACTACCTCTTCGACATCGACGCCGATGCGCGCGAGCGGGCCAACCGCGGCCCCCATGAGGGCGACCGGCTGCCGCGGATGCGCGAGGCCTGGGAGGCGTGGAACGCGACGATGCCTGCCATCCCCGAGGATGCCGGCGTGAGCCTCGGGTACTCGGCGAAGGACATGCCGCAGCGCTGAGCGGCACGGCTGCGACCTACGAGGATCCTCGCGTGCCCGCCCCCACCCCCCCGCCATTCATCCTCGAGCCTCTGAAGGCCTGGCGCGAATACCCGCCCGAAGAGATGCTGGCGCGCGCGCGCGCCTTCCACGCCGAGATCGCGCGCCGGCGCACGGTGCGCGAGTTCGACACGCGGGCCGTGCCGCGCGAGGTCATCGAGCACTGCCTGCTGGCCGCAGGCACCGCGCCCTCGGGGGCGAACCAGCAGCCCTGGTTCTTCAGCGTCATCACCGACCCCGTGCGCAAGCGCCGCATCCGCGAGGCGGCCGAGGCCGAGGAGCGCGCCTTCTACGGCGGGCGCGCCCCGCAGGAATGGCTCGATGCGCTCGCGCCGCTCGGCACCGATCCCGACAAGGCCTTCCTCGAGATCGCGCCGGTGCTGATCGCGATCTTCGCGCAGAAGTGGGGTGTGCGCCCCGATGGCGAGCGC
>JBJTVI010000237.1:0-4583 GCA_046081145.1 Rubrivivax sp. | reverse complement strand
CCGCACCGCACCTCACCTCACCTCACCTCACCTCACCGCACCTCACCTCACCTCACCTCACCTCACCGAATTCCCCCATGGGACTCACTCCCCTGCCCACCGTCACCGCGCCGCCCCGCCCCGTACCTGGCCAGGCGGGCGGCCGCGCATCGCTGTTTCCTCGGCCGGCGCTCGTGGCCGCTGCCTTCGTGGTGGGCATGACGCTCATCGCCGTGGCCACGCTGCGGCTGCGCGGCTACGACCCGGTGCAGCCGCCTGCAGCCGTGTCTGTGGAGCGGCGGCTGGTCTTTTCCGACACGGCCGAAGGAGCGGTGCAGGTGAGCGACGCCCGCAGCGGCGAGGTGCTGGCCCGGATGGCGGGCGAGCAGGGCTTCCTGCGCGGCGTGCTGCGGGGCCTGGCGCGCGAGCGTCGGGCGCTGGGCGTGCCCGCCGACCGGCCCTACGTGCTGTCGCTGCACGCCGACTCGCGCCTGCTGATCACAGATCCCGCCACGGGCCAGCGCATCGACCTGGCTTCCTTCGGCCCCGACAACGCAGCCGTGTTCCTGCGCTGGCTGCCCGTTTCCCCTCGCTAGGAGTGCATCCCATGAGCGCCGTTCCGACCCTGGACAACGCCGACGAAGTGCTGCAGCGCGCACGCACCGAGAACCTTATCAGCCCGCGCTTCTACACCACCGACTTCGACGCGATGAACCGCTTCGACGTGTCCCCCGTGCGCGCGGAGTGGGACGCGATGCTGCAGGAGTACGAGGGCGACAACAACCACGACCACTTCAAGCGCGACGAGAGCTTCGCGTCGGAGATCCGCACGCTGGATCCTGCGCTGCGGCAGGAGTTCCTGGACTTCCTCGTGACCTCCATCACCTCGGAGTTCTCGGGTTGCGTGCTCTACAACGAGATCCGCAAGAAGGTGGACAACCCCGACATCAAGCAGCTGATGACGTACCTGACGCGCGACGAGTCGCGCCACGCGAACTTCATCAACATGAGCCTGCGCGACTTCGGTCTGGCGGTGGACCTGCAGAAGCTGCGTACGACGAAGGCCTACACCTACTTCAAGCCCAAGTACATCCTGTACGCGACGTACCTCTCGGAGAAGATCGGCTACGCACGATACATCACGATCTACCGTCAGCTCGAGCGCCACCCGGAGCTGCGCTTTCACCCGATCTTTCGCTGGTTCGAGCGCTGGTGCAACGACGAGTTCCGCCACGGCGAGAGCTTCGCGCTCATGATGCGTGCCAACCCGGACCTGCTGCGCGGCTTGAACCTGTACTGGGTGCGCTTCTTCCTGCTGGCGGTGTACGCCACGATGTTCGTGCGCGACCACACGCGTCCGATGCTGCACAGGGCGATGGGGCTGGAGCCCGACGACTTCGACTACCGCGTCTTCGACATCACCACCGAGATCTCGCGCCAGGTGTTCCCGGTGTCGCTGGACACCGATTCGCCGGCCTTCCGGGCCGGGCTCGACAGGCTCGTGCAGGCACGTGCACGCTTCGACGCCGGCCGCGAGCGCGGCGGTGTGGTGGGCCGGCTGCAGCAGGCTGCCGCCGCGGCTTCAGGCGCCTTCAATTTCCTCAGGCTCTACTTCCACCCCGTCAAGCGCCACGACCTGCCCGCGCAGATCCGCGTGGCGCCGTCGTGGTAGGCCAGCACCTGGTGCCCTGGCCGAACGCATCCGCATGATCGACTACGCGCTGCCCGCACTCGTCGCCCTGCTCGTGTGGTGGGCGGGCACCGGCGCGGTGCTGCTGCTCGTCAGGCTGCCGCGGCGCAGCGCGGCCGTGACCTTCACGGGGGCCAGCGTGCTCGCGGTGGGGGCCCTGGCGTGCATCGGCCACACCGCGCACGACCGCAGCGTGGAGGCGGCCTACGGCGGCTTCGTCTGCGCGATGGTGCTGTGGGGCTGGCACGAGCTGGCCTTCCTGTCGGGCTGGGTCACGGGCCCACGGCGCGAGGACGGCACGCCGGGCGCCCGCGGGTGGCGGCGGCTGTCCGAGGCGGTGCAGGTGCTGCTGTGGCACGAACTGGCGCTGCTGCTCACGCTGGTGGCGCTGTGGGCCTGGATCGGCGGGCGGGCCAACCCGGTGGCGGCCTGGACCTTCACCTTGCTCTATGCGATGCGGGTGTCGGCCAAGCTCAACCTGTACCTGGGGGTGCGCAACCTCGCGCTCGAATTCCTGCCCGAACGCCTGGGCTACCTGGGCAGCTACTTCCGGCGCCGGCGCTTCAACGCGCTGATGCCCTGGTCGCTCGCCCTGGGCGGGGTGTGCGTGCTGTGGATCCTGGGCGACGTGGGGCTGGCGCAGCCGGGGGCACGGGCGGCGCGGCTGCTGCTGGCCTCGACGCTGGCGCTGGCGCTCGTCGAGCACCTGATGATGATCCTTCCGCTGCAGCCCTCGCTGCTGTGGCGCTGGGCGCTCAAGCGCGAGGCGGTGGCGGCGCGCTGAGGCGCGTGCGCCGACAGCCGCTTGCCGATGGACAGGAACACCACACGATGAACGTCGACACCTATCCCCGTGGAGGCGGCCCAGTGGTCTCGGGCCGCGGCGGCACCGCCATCGTGATCGGCAGCGGCTTCGGCGGGCTGGCGGCTGCGATCCGCCTGAGCGTGCGCGGCTGGCGTGTGCAGGTGCTCGAGCGGCTGCCCGTGCCGGGCGGCCGCGCACGCGTGCACGAGCAGGACGGCTTTCGCTTCGATGCGGGGCCCACGATCATCACGGTGCCGCAGTTCTTCGAGCAGCTGTGGCAGCTCGCCGGCCGCCGCCTGTCCGACGACGTGACGCTGGCCGCTCTCGACCCGTACTACCGCATCCGCTTCGACGACGGGCGGCACTTCGACTACAACGGTGACCCCGCGCACATGCGCGCCGAGGTGGCGCGCTTCTGTCCGTCGGACCTTCCTGGCTACGAGCGGCTCGTGCGCGAGTCCGATGTCGCGTACCGGGAGGGCTTCGAGAAGCTTGGCTCAGTGGCCTTCGACCACCTCGGGCACCTGCTGGCCGCGGTGCCCAACATGGTGCGCATGCGCGCCTGGCGCACGATCTGGCAGCTCACCTGCCAGCACCTCAAGGACCCGGCGCTGCGGCAGGTCTTCAGCTTCCACCCCTTGCTCATCGGCGGCAACCCGCTGAAGGTGACCTCCTCCTATAGCCTCATCCACAGCCTGGAGCGGCAGTTCGGCGTGCACTGGGCGATGGGAGGCACCGGCGCGCTGGTGAAGGCGATGGTGGCGCTGCTGGCCGAACGGCGCGTGCCAGTGCGCTGCAACGCCGACGTGCGGCGCATCGTGGTGGACGACGGCCGGGCCACCGGGGTGGAGCTCGTCGGGGGCGAGCGCCTGGCGGCCGACATCGTGGTGAGCAACGCCGACACGGCCTGGACATATCGCCACCTGCTGCCGGGCGTGAAGCGCCGCGTGTGGACCGACCGCAAGCTCGACCGCGCGCGCTACTCGATGGGCCTGTTCGTCTGGTACTTCGGCTGCGACCGGCGCTGGGAGGAGGCGCCGCACCACCAGATCCTGCTCGGGCCGCGCTACGAGGGGCTGCTCAACGACATGTTCCTGCGCCACCACCTGGCCGACGACTTCAGCCTGTACCTGCACCGCCCGAGCGCGACCGACCCTTCCGTGGCGCCGGCGGGCTGCGACACCTTCTATGTGCTCTCCCCGGTGCCGCACCTGGACAGCGGCATCGACTGGTCGCAGGCGGCCGAGCCGTACCGGCTCAAGCTGCAGGCCTGGCTCGAGCGCACGATGCTGCCGGGGCTTTCGCGCCACATCGTGAGCTCTCGCGTAGCCACGCCGCAGCACTTCCACGACGACTTACTCTCCTTCAAGGGCGCGGGCTTCGGCATGGAGCCGCGGCTGCTGCAAAGCGCCTGGTTCCGGCCGCACAACCGCAGCGAGGACGTGCAGGGGCTGTACCTGGTGGGGGCCGGCACGCACCCCGGCGCGGGCGTACCGGGCGTGCTGATGTCGGCGCAGGCGCTCGAGACGGTGCTGCCGCCGGTACCGGCGGTGTCGCGCGTCGCCGCCTTCGGCGATGCGGCCGAGACGGCCTGGGGCTGGCGCTGAAGACCATGGGCGCGCGCACCGATCCCCCCGAGCTGCAAGCCTGCCGCGAACTGATGCGCGGGGGCTCAAAGTCCTTCTTTACAGCCTCGCTCCTGCTGCCGGCGCGGGTGCGGGCACCCGCCACGGGGCTCTATGCCTCCTGCCGCGTGGCCGACAACCTGATTAACGGCAGCGCCGAGCCGCAGCGCGCGATCGACACGCTGCGTGACCGCGTGGAAGCCATCTTCGCGGGCCGCCCGGGCGCTGAGCTGGCCGACCGCGCGCTGGCGGCCGTGGTGCAGTCGCATGGCCTGCCGCGGGTGCCGGTGGATGCGCTGCTGGAGGGCTTTGCCTGGGACGTCGAGGGCCGCGGATACGAGACGATCGAGGACGTTCACGCTTACGGCGCGCGCGTGGCGGGCACCGTGGGGGTGCTGATGGCGATAGTGATGGAAACGCGCGACCGCGCGGCGCCCTCGCGCGCCGCCGAGCTTGGCGTGGCCATGCAGCTCACCAACATCGC
>JBJTVI010000236.1:0-8886 GCA_046081145.1 Rubrivivax sp. | reverse complement strand
TACCACGAGCGCATCGAGGCCATCAACTTCTCGCTGGCGCACGACGACGGACAGTCCGCGCGCAACCTGGAGTCGGCCGATGTCATCCTCGTGGGCGTGAGCCGCTCGGGCAAGACACCCACGAGCCTGTACCTGGCCATGCAGCACGGCATCAAGGCAGCCAATTACCCGCTGATTCCGGAGGACTTCGACCGTGGGCGCCTGCCTGGGTCGCTGGCCCCGCATCGCGCCAAGTGCTTCGGCCTGACCATCGACCCGGAGCGCCTGTCGCAGATCCGGCACGAGCGGCGCCCGGGCAGCCGCTACGCGGCCCTGGAAAACTGCCGCTTCGAGGTGGCGGCCGCGGAGTCGATGATGCGCCGCGAGGGCATCGGCTGGCTCTCGTCGACACACAAGTCGATCGAGGAGATCGCCACGACGATCCTGCGCGACATCCGGCCCGACCGACTCGTCTACTGACGCCCGCGCGCCGACTCGTACAGGCAGATCGCCGCCGCCGCGGCTACGTTCAGGGACTCCTCGCCTCCGGGCTGCGGGATTCGCACATCCAGGCTGCAGCGCAGGCGCAGCGCCTCATCGACCCCCTGCCCCTCATGGCCGAACACCCAGGCGCAAGGCCAGGGCAGGCTGCCAGCGTCGAGGCGCCGCGCGGCGCGCGGGCTCGTGCACACGAGCGGAACGGGCAACTCGGCCAGCCCATCGATCCCGACCCCTTCGTGCAGGCTCAGGCCGAACTGCGCGCCCATGCCGGCGCGCAACACCTTGGGTGACCACAGTCCCGCGGTTCCCTTGAGGGCGATCACCTGTCCGAAGCCCAGCGCGCAGGCGCTGCGCAGCACGCTGCCCACGTTACCCGCATCCTGCACGCGGTCGAGCAGGACGGTGGGGAGCGCCCGCAACGGCTGCTGCGGGGCGCTCCAGGCCACGAGCATGCCCAGGCCCGCCGGCGAGGGCAGTGCGCTGAAGGCCCCGAAGGCCGCGCCCGGCACGCACACCACCTCACCGGCCCGACGCGCCAGCGCCTGCAGGCGCGGTTGTGCCCAGGCCTCCTCCGATACCACGGCCATCTGGGGTTGCACGCTGCGGGCGAGCAGCGCCTCGCACAGGTGCTCGCCTTCCACCCACACCTGCCCGAGCCTTCGGTAGGCCATCGGTTCGCTGGACAGGCGCCGCACGCGCATCAGCAGCGCGTTGTACGACGAGGTGATCCGCCGCGGCCCGTTCATCCCTCACCCCCATGGTCGCCGGCCGCTCGCACCGGGCCGAAACTGCGGCGATGGGCCGGGCAGGCGCCGTGCAGCGCCAGGGCGGCCAGGTGCGAGGCCGTCGGATAGCCCTTGTGCACGGCAAATCCGTAGGCGGGCCACGATCGGTCCAGTGCCTGGCACAAGCTGTCGCGGTGCACCTTGGCCAGCACCGAGGCGGCGG
The DNA here is from genome assembly GCA_046081145.1 of Rubrivivax sp. Classification (GTDB taxonomy): domain Bacteria; phylum Pseudomonadota; class Gammaproteobacteria; order Burkholderiales; family Burkholderiaceae_C; genus Rubrivivax. The sequence goes on along the minus strand of JBJTVI010000236.1, from coordinate 7,458 downwards.
AGATCGCAGCCACCCGTGCATCGCCTCGGACGATGGCCTGCGCGGGAAGCGGCAGGTCCGGCAGGCGGTTGCCGTCCACGAGCACGAGGTCCGGGGCGGGCTGCAGCGCCAGCACCGCGCGGCGCATGGCCAGCAGCGTGGCCTGCAGGATGTTCAGGGCATCGATCTCCTGCACCGATGCCTCGCCGATGGCCCAGGCCAGGGCCCGCTCCCGGATGAGGGCATCGAGCTGCACGCGCCGTGGCGCACTCAGCAGCTTGGAGTCGGCCAGGCCCTTCATGGGCCGGGCCTCATCGAGGATTACGGCGGCCGCCACGACCGGCCCGGCCAGCGGGCCGCGCCCGGCTTCGTCCACGCCCGCCACGCGGCCAGCCGCAGGCCACGCCAGCTCCAGCTGCTCAGGCACCGAGCGTGTGCGCGAGGGCATCGGTGGCCAGCCGCGCCGTGTCGCGGCGAAGGCTCTCGTGCAGGGCCGCGAAGCGCTCGCGCAGGCGCGCCTGGCGCGCCGGATCATCCAGCCAGCCCCGCGCCTCGCGCACGAGGGCATCGGGGGTGCAGGCCTCCTGGATCAGCTCGGGAACGACGAATTCGCGGCACAGGATGTTGGGCAGGCCGAACCAGGGCTGCAGCGCCATGCGGCGCATCAGGGCCCAGCTCAACGGATGCATTCTGTAGGCGATCACCATCGGGCACTTGAAGAGGGCAGCCTCCAGCGTGGCGGTGCCGCTGGCCACCAGGGCGACATCGCAGGCGGCCAGCACCTCGTGCGATCGGCCATCCACCAGATGCAGGCGAGGATGCCCCAGGCGCCGGACCAGCGGCTCGATCAGCGGTTGCAAGCCAGGGGCCACCGGCAGCACGGCGCGCAGCGCGGGCCGCTCTACAGCAACCGTGCGGCCGCTTCCAGCAGGGGCGGCGCAATGGCGTCGACCTCGGAGCGCCGGCTGCCTGGCAGCACCCCGAGCACGCTCGCGTGCGGGTCCAGGCCCAGCCGCTCGCGTGCGCTCGCGCGCGGCGCCTGCAACGGGATCGCCTCGGCCAGCGGGTGGCCCACGTAGGTGGCCTGTACGCCATGGCGCTGCAGCAGCTCGGGCTCGAAGGGAAACAGGCACAGCACCTGGCTGGCACTTTGCGCGAGCGTACGGGCGCGCCCGGGGCGCCAGGCCCAGATCGATGGACACACGAAGTGCACCGTGGGCACCCCGGCCTCGCGCATCGTGCGTTCGAGGCCGAGGTTGAAGTCGGGCGCGTCGACCCCGATGAAGACATCGGGGCGATCCTGCAGCAGCCGCCGGCCCAGCTCGCGACGGATGGCCGCGATCCCGCGGTAATGGCGCAGCACCTCCACGTAGCCACGCACGGCCAGACGCTCGCTGGGCCACCAGGCCTCGAAACCCTGGGCCACCATGCGCGGCCCGCCGATGCCGCAGGCCTGGAGGCTGGGCCAGCGTGCACGCAGCGCCGGCAGCCACAAAGCAGCGAGCAGGTCGCCCGAGGCCTCGCCGGCCACCATCGCGACGCGCACCGGATCCCTCCCTCAGTCGCCCGGGCGCACGATCCCGCGCGTGGAGGCTGCCAGGAAATCGATGAGGCAGCGCAGGTCAGGCTCGGATTCGGGCGCAGAGCGGGCCATCTCCTCCAGGGCTGCTCGCGCGTCGTCGAGCTTGCGCCCCTCGCGGTAGAGCAGGCGGTGTGCCCGCCGCAGGGCATCGATGCGCAGGCGCGAGTAGCCGCGCCGGCGCAGCCCCTCGGCGTTGATGCCGGCCACCGCCAGCGGCTGACCCGCCACCGTCATGAAGGGCGGCACATCCTGGGAGACGCGGCTCTGGAAACCCACCATCGCGTGCGCCCCCACACGGCAGAACTGGTGAACGCCCACCAGGCCACCGACGATCGCCCAGTCTCCCACGTGCACGTGACCCGCCAGCGTGGCGTTGTTGGCCAGGATGGTGTGGCTGCCCAACTGCACGTCGTGCGCCACGTGCACGTAGGCCATGATCCAGTTGTCGTCGCCCACCCGGGTGGTGCCGCCGTCCTGCGCCGTGCCGCGGTTGAAGGTGCAGAACTCGCGGATCGTGTTGCGGTCCCCGATGGCCAGCGACGTCGGCACGCCCCGGTATTTCATGTCCTGCGGCGCGCCACCGAGCACGGCATGCGGATGGATGCGGTTGTCCAACCCGATTGTCATCGGGCCTTCGAGCACGCAGTGCGCGCCGATCGTGGTTCCCGCCCCGACGCGCACGCCCGCGCCAATCACGGCATAGGGCCCCACGGCCACGCCGCCATCGAGATCGGCCGCCGGATCGACGATCGCAGTGGGGTGGATCTGGGCCACGACCCGCCTCAGGTGACGGCCCGTGCCGTGCAGGTGAGCTCCGCCTCCACGGCCAGTTCCCCGTCCACGGTGGCTCGCGCCCCGTACTTGTAGACCCGCGCCTTGCTGCGCAGCAGCGTCACTTCCAGCACGAGCTGGTCCCCCGGCTCCACCGGTCGCTTGAAACGCGCCCCGTCGATGCCGGCGAAGTAGTAGATGGTGTTCTCGTCGGGCACCGCCCCTTCGGTCTCGAAGGACAGGAGCGCAGCCGCCTGGGCCAGCGCCTCGAGCATGAGCACGCCGTGCATCACCGGGCGGTGCGGGAAATGCCCGGTGAAGAAGGGTTCATTGACGGTGACGTTCTTCAGGGCGCGGATGCGCACGCCCTTTTCCAGCTCGAGCACCCGATCCACGAGAAGGATCGGATAGCGGTGCGGGAGCTTCTTCAGCACCTGGTGGATGTCCATGCTCGTCATGCGCGCAGCCTCGCTTCGATTGCCCGCAGGCGGTCCCGCATGGCGTGCAGTTGCCGCAGTGTGGCGGCGTTCCTTTCCCAGGACGCATTGGCGTCGAAGGGAAACACGCCGCTGTAGGCGCCGGGCTTCAGGATCGAGCGCGTGATCACCGTCGCGGCCGAGACGTGGACGTGGTCGGCCAGCTCCAGGTGGCCCAGCACGATGGCCCCGCCGCCCAGGGTGCAGTGGGCACCGATGCGCGCGCTGCCGGCCACGCCCACGCACCCGGCCATCGCCGTGTGCGCGCCGACCTGCACGTTGTGACCGATCTGCACCAGGTTGTCGAGCTTGACCCCGTTGTCCAGAACCGTGTCCTCGAGCGCGCCGCGGTCGATGCAGGTGTTCGCGCCGATCTCGACATCATCGCCGATGCGCACTGCGCCAAGCTGCTCGATCTTCTCCCAGTGCCCGCCGGCCGGGGCAAAGCCGAACCCATCCGCTCCGATCACGGCGCCGGCGTGCACGATGCCGCGCGCACCGATGCGACAGCCCGCCATCAGCGACACCCGCGCCGCCAGAAGCGTGTCTTCGCCCACCTCGCCTTGCGGGCCCACGAGGCATTGGGCCCCGATGCGAGCACGGGGCCCCACACGCGCGCCCTCCTCCACCACCGCCAGCGGGCCCACGCTGGCGCTCGGGTGCACCTGCGCCGAGGACGCGATCACGGCGCTCGGGTGGATGCCGGGCGCCGGAAGCTCGCGTGATTGTCGCGCCCACCACTGCGAGACCCTGGCGTAGGCCAGGTAGGGATCGCGGCAGAGCACCGCGCTGGCCCGGCCGGCCACGGCCTCGCGTTCCTGCTCGGAAACGAGCACGCAACCCGCCTGCGAGGCAGCCAGTTGCGCGCGGTAACGCGGATTCGACAGGAAGCTCAGGGTGGACCGGTCGGCTCCTGCGAGCGGCCCGAGCCGGGTCAGGACCAGCTCAGGATCGCCAGCCAGCTCGCCACCCACGAGCGCGGCGAGCTGTTGCGCCGTCACCCGCACCATGGCGTGGCAGGCGTCACCTCGCCGGTGCAGCCGCAGGCGCGTTCAGGGCGCGGATGACCTTGTCCGTGATGTCCACGCGGGGCCCGGCAAACACGGCCTCCTGCAGGATCAGGTCGAACTTCTCGGTCTCGAAGATCTGCCGGATGACGCGGTTGGCACGCTCGACCACGCCCGCGTATTCCTCGTTCTTGCGCTGGTTCAGATCTTCCTGGAACTCGCGGCGCTTGCGCTGGAGATCGCGGTCCTGTTCGACGAGTTCGCGCTGGCGCCGGTTGCGTTCCGCTTCGGCCAGGGTCGGAAACTCCTTGTCGAGCCGGTCTGCTGCGGCCTTGAGCCGGTTGGCAACCTCGTTGAGCTCCCGGTCACGCTTGCCGAACTCCGTCTCGAGCTTGGCCTGCGCGGCCTTGGCTGGCTGCGACTCGCGCAGGACCACCTCGCTGTTGACGTAGCCGATCTTGAGTTCCTGGGCGAGAGCCGGGGCAGGCGCCAACGCCCCGAGGGACAAGACCAGCAGGAGAGGCTTGAGAAAGATCTTCATCAGAACGCGGTCCCGATCTGGAATTGGAACTTCTGGATTCTATCCGTGGGCTCATAGCGAAGCGGCCGACCCCAGCTGAGCTTGAGAGGCCCCACCGGCGAGAGCCAGCTGATCCCCAGGCCAGCCGACGCACGCAGCGACCCCAGAGACATCGATTCACCGTCGCGCCACACGTTGCCCGCGTCGGTGAAGCCGAAGAGCCTGAGTGACTTGTCGTTGCCGCTGCCCGGCACGGGCAGGTAGAGCTCGACGTTCGCATTCAGCCGCTTGGCCCCGCCGATGAAGGCGCCGGTGGGATCGATCACGCCCAGCGAACCCTGCTGGAACACGCGCACCGACCCGAGGCCACCGCCGCTGAAGTTCTTGAAGATCGGAAATGGCCGGCCCCCGATGCCCTTGCCCAGACCGAGCTCGGCGTTCACGCCCAGCGACAGCTTGGCCGGCAGGCCGATGAACTGCTGGTACTGCAGATTGGTGCGGGTGTAGCGAACATCGCCGCCCACGCTCCACTCGAGGTTCACGCGCTGGTACCGGCCCGCCGTCGGGGTGAGCACGCTGTCACGCTCGTCGCGCTGCCAGCCCAGCGTGAGCGGCAGGGCGTGGCTCACGCTGCCGAACTGCTCGCGGTAGAGGTAGTAGCTGTTGGGAATGGCGGTGGCCGCCTTGATCTCGGTGCGCTCGAGCCCCAGGCCGAAGAAGACCGTGTCGGATTCCGAGAACGGCACGCCGAAGCGGATCGCACCGCCAGGCGTGGCGAGCTGGTACTGGTCGCCCAGGCTGTTGTAGGGGCGCGTGGTGCGGTAGAAGAGTTCGACGGCGCGCGAGATCCCGTCCACCGTGAAGTACGGGTCGACGGTGGTGAACACCAACGTGCGGTTGTACTGGCTGGTGTTGAGCTCGAGCCCGAGGTAGTGCCCCGAGCCGAGGATGTTGTCCTGCTTGATCGAGCCCGACAGGGTGAGCCGGTCGGTCTGCGAGTAGCCGGCGCCGAACTGGAGGTTGCCGGTGGCGCGCTCCTCCACCGTCACGACGAGATCCACCAGGTCGGGCTGGCCGGGCACCTCGTTGGTCTCGACGTTGACCTCCTTAAAGTACCCGAGCCGCTCGACGCGATCGCGCGAGAGCTTGATGCGCTGGCTGTCGTACCAGGAGGACTCCAGCTGCCGGAACTCCCGGCGCACGACCTCGTCGCGCGTGCGGGTGTTGCCCGCGACGTCGATGCGCCGCACATAGACGCGCCGCTGCGGGTCGGCTGCAAAGACCACCACCACCTGCCCGGTGGCGCGGTCGATCTCGGGCCGGGGCTCGACCCGCGCGAAGGCATAGCCGAAGCGACCGAAGAGATCGGAAAACAGCCGCTGCGTGGCCGTGACATCCTCGCCGCGGTAGGGCTGCCCTGGCCGCACCTGCACGCGTTGCCGGAAGTCGGCCTCGCGCCCGAGGAACTGGCCCTCCAGGCGTACGGCGGTGACCGTGAAAGGCTGCCCCTCGGAGATCGAGATCGCGATGGAGATGTCCTGCTTGTTCGGCGAAATCGTGACCTGCGAGGACTCGACGGCGAACTCCAGGTATCCCCGGTTCACGTAGTGCGAGCGGATCTTCTCGAGGTCGGCGTTGAGCTTGCTGCGCGAGTAGCGGTCGGACTTGGTGTACCAGGTCAGCCATCCACCCGGGGTGAGATCCATGAGCGCCAGCAGGGCCGACTCGCTGAAGGCGCGGGCCCCGGTGATGCGGATCTCGCGGATGCGGGCGGCGTCGCCCTCGTTGATGGTGAAGGTGACGTTGACGCGGTTGCGCTCCACCGGGGTGATGGTCGTCACCACTTCCGCGCCGTAGAGGCTGCGCGTGAGGTACTGGCGCTTGACCTCCTGCTCGGCCCGATCCACCACCGCGCGGTCGAAGGGCAGGCCCTCGCCGATGCCGGCATCCTTGAGCGACTTGACGAGCTGGTCCTTGTCGAACTCCTTGAGGCCGACGAAGGTGACGTTGGAGATGACGGGCCGCTCATCCACGACCACGACGACCACCTGCCCCTCGATCTCGATGCGCACATCCTTGAAGAGCCCCGTGGCAAAGAGGGCGCGCAAGGCCACCGAGCCCTTCTCCTGGGTGTAGGTATCGCCGATGCGAAAGGGCAGCACGGCAAAGACCGTTCCGGGGTCCGTCCGCTGCAGGCCCTCCACACGGATGTCGCGCACGGCGAAGGGGTCCACCGCTAGGGCGGCTCCGGGGGCTGCAAGCGCGGCGGCCGCAACCAGCGCCGCCACCGGGCGCGAAAAGAGAGCAGGAAGGAGGCTCGACATCGTGGGAGTCAGTGCAGGCCGAACAGGCGGGCCACATCGTTGTAGAGGGCCACGGACATCATGACCAGGAGCACCACGAAGCCTCCGCGCTGCAGCCTCTCGAGCCACTGATCGGGCACGGGCCGGCCGGTGATCGCCTCGAAGCCATGATACATGAGGTGCCCCCCGTCGAGCATTGGCAGGGGCAGCAGGTTCAGCACGCCCAGGCTGACGCTCACGAGCGCCAGGAAGGCCAGGTAATGGGTCAGCCCGCGCTCGGCCGTCTGGCCGGCGACATCGGCGATCGTCAGCGGCCCGCTCAGGTTGGAGAGCGAGGCCTGCCCCACCAGCATGGCGCCCAGCGTGCGCAGCGTGAGCGCACTGACCTCCCAGGTGCGCTCGGCACCCAGCGCCAGGCCCTCCCAGAGGCCGCGCCGAACCTCCACCATCTCGGGCGGGCGGCCCAGGTAGGCGTCGATGCGCCCGACCACCCGCACGACCGCACCCTCGCGAACCTCTGCAGCCCGGGGCTGCACGAGGAGTTCGAGGCTGCGCCCCTCGCGTTCGACGACCCACGTCGAGGGCACAGCCTGGGCGCCGCGGTTGGAGGCGCGAATGCGCTCGCGCAGATCCTGCGCGTCGGCCACCGGGCTACCGTCGATGCGCAGCACGCGGTCGCCCTTGCGCAACCCGGCCCGCTCGGCCGGGCCACCGGCCTTCACCTCGCCGACCACGGCCTGGCTGAAGGGCGCGCCGATGCCGGCCTGCGCGAGCGTCGAGGCGTCGGCCGCGGCAGGGCCGAGACGGCCGAGTTCGAGCG
>JBJTVI010000235.1:0-13801 GCA_046081145.1 Rubrivivax sp. | reverse complement strand
TGCCGGCTGAAATCGACCGCGCAAACAGGGCTTCGGCGGCCGATCGCGAGACCAACAGAAACCCCTTGCCCGACAAGCACTTGGCAGTGGCCTGAAAACGAACCCCGCGCCAATCCTCGCGATCCGGGCAGGCTCGAACCGTCACTTTTTGCACCGAAATCAAAGGGACCCCACTCCGGGCGTGTCGGGCCCGCGCAGGCTCGGCGCGCCGACGAGATGCAGGCGGTGGCCGACGCGCTGAGTCTCTTGGCCAACATCGTGATGGCGTGGAACACCGCCCAAATGCAGGCTGTGCTGAACCGGTGGGCCAATCGGCGTCAGGTCATTGCGCCGGAGCTCATCGGACGCATCGCGCCGACACGGCTGGAGGGGATCAACCTGCGCGGCGTCTTCCGCTTCCCCATCGAGCGCTACGCCGATCAGCTCCTGCTGTCACAAACTGCGTCGAGAACAAGCGCCGCCGGCTGAAATCGACCGCACAACGACGCCATCAAACACGTATTTAGGAGCGAACAGAAACACCCGTCAAATCAACAACTTGGCAAACCGACCCCGCGCCGTTGCTGGCGCTCCGTACCGTCACTTATTGCACCGAATTCAAAAGGGACCCCGGTGTCCGGCTTCACGAGCACCCAGCCCGGCGGCGGTTGACAGGTCTGCGGCAAACCCGCATTGCCCGCGCGCCACGAAGCGCCTAGGGTATTCCTCCGTCGCCACGGCCCGCCACAAGGAGCACCCCATGCACCGCCGCCTTGCCCTCGCCACCCTGGCCCTCAGCAGCAGCCTGGCCTTCGCCCAGGGCAAGGAGCTGAAAGTCGGCGTGATCTACGACCTGACCGGGCCGTTCGCCGCTGGCGGCTCCAACGCCAGCTACCTGGGCACCAAGTACGCCATCGACATGATCAACGAACGCGGCGGCGTCGAGGGCTGGAAGATCAAGGCCACCTATGCGGACGCGCAGAGCAAGGCCGACGTCGCGATCAACGAGTACGAGCGCCTCGTCAACCAGGAAAAGGTCGACATGATCATGGGCGTGTTTTCCAGCGCCCACTGCGTGCCGATGGCGCAGAAGGCCGAGGCGGCCAAGAAGTTCATGTGGGCCAACGTCTGCGTGGCCAGCGCGGTGCTCAAGGGCAAGAACATGCAGTACGTGTTCCGCGCCCAAGTGCACTCGGACCAGTTCGGCGAGGCCTCCTGCAACTTCCTGAACGAGCAGGCCAAGGCCCGCCTGGGCAAGGACCCGAAGGACCTGAAGGTCGCCGTCATCTACGAGGACGGCCCCTATGGCGCCGGCGTGGCCAGCGGGAACGAGAGCGCCTGCAAGGGCTACGGCATGCAGGTGGTGCTAAAGGAGGGCTATGCGGCCACCGCGCCGGACCTCTCCCCCCTGGTGACCAAGCTCAAGCGCGCCCGGCCGGACGTGATCCTGCACACCGGCTACAACCCGGACATCACCCTGTTCCTGCGCCAAAGCAAGGAGCAGGCGCTGAAGTGGTCCGCGCTGATCGGGCACGGCGCCGGCTACGGCCAGTTCGACAAGCTCTACGCCACCTTCAAGGAAGACGCCAACCTGATTTACAACGTGGACCCGGTCGGCGCACAGCTGCTGAACCCGGCCACCCTGGCCCCTGGCCTGGGCGACGTCATCAAGGAGATGGTGCGCCGCTACAGGGCCGACGTGAAGGCCGACGAGATTCCGCCGCACGTGTCGATGGGCTTCAACCAGGCCTGGATCTTCTTCACCGACGTGCTGCCGCGCGCCATCAAGAAGCACGGCGGCACGGACGCCGAGGCCCTGCGCAAGGCGGCGCTGGAAACCGACATCAAGGTCGGCGGCACGATCCAGGGCTACGGCGTGAAGTTCAACCCGCCGGGCCATGCCATGGCCGGGCAGAACGCGCTGAGCTCGCCGGTGGTGATGCAGTACAGCGCCCAGGACACCTTCATCGTCTGGCCCACCGCGATCAAGACGAAGGACCCGGTCCTGCCGCTGCCCAAGGGGCATGGCTACGCGCCCTGAGCCGGTGCCCGCCTGACCCCACCGCCACCAGCCACGTAGCGCCCGGGGCGTGCTCGAGGTCCAGCAGCTCACCAAGCGGTTCGGCGGCTTCACCGCCGTCGACCGCGTGAGCTTCACCGTCCGGCGCGGCGAGATCCTGGGCCTGATCGGGCCGAACGGCTCCGGCAAGAGCACCACCTTCAATTGCATCGCCGGCCTTTATGCGCCTTCGGCAGGGTCGGTGCGGCTGGACGGAGAGGAACTCGCCGGCATCGGCCCGGACCGCATCTGCCGCCGCGGCATCGCGCGCACGTTCCAGATCCCGCGGCCGTTCAAGAAGCTGTCGATCCTGGAGAACGCCACGCTGGCCGCGTTCTATGGCGCGAGTGAGCCGGTGACCCGGGGCGAAGCCGAACGGCGCGCGGCCGACGCGCTCGCGCTGATCGGGCTGCCGAGCCACCCCGGCGTGCGGCTGGACGGCCTGGGTGCCGCCGGCCTGAAGAAGTTGGAAATGGCCCGCGCGCTGGCGACGCAGCCCAAGCTGCTGCTGGCCGACGAAAGCCTGGGCGGCCTGGACGGGGCCGAGATGGATGCCGCGGCGCAGATGCTCAAGCGCATCCGCGACGAGCGCGGCATCACCATCGTCTGGGTCGAGCACATCATGGGCGTGCTGATGAAGGTGATCGACCGCTGCATCGTGCTGGACCATGGCGAGGTTATCGCCAGCGGTCTGCCCAGCGAAGTGGCGCACGACCCGAAGGTGGTGGAGGTCTACCTCGGCACCGACGCCGACGCGGTGCAGCAGCAGGTGAAGGCGCGAGGGGTATGAGTGCGGCCCCGATGCTAGAACTCTCCGGCGTCAGCGCCGGTTACGGCAGCTTCCCAGTGCTGTTCGATGTCTCGTTGCAGGTGCGCGCCGGCGAGTCGGTGGCGGTCATCGGGCCCAACGGCGCGGGCAAGACCACCCTGCTGCGTGCCATATCCAAGTTGATCTCGCTCACCGGCGGGCGCATTTCCGTGGAAGGGCGCGACTGCGCGGCCGTCGCCGCGCACGACATCATCGGCTTGGGTATCGCGCAGGTGCCCGAGGGCCGGCGGCTGTTCCCGCGGTTGAGCGTGGAAGACAACCTGCGCATGGGCGCCTACCTGCCGGCCGCGCGGGCGAAGTTCGACCAACGCCTGGAGATGGTCTACGCCTTGTTCCCGCGCATGAAGGAGCGCCGGGCGCAGCTGGCCGGCACCATGTCCGGCGGCGAGCAGCAGATGTGCGCCATCGGCCGGGCGCTGATGAGCGGGCCGAAGCTGCTGCTGCTGGACGAGCCCTCCGCCGGCCTGGCGCCGGTGGTGGTGCAAAGCATCTTCGAGGTGATCCGGAAGATGAGCGCCGAGGGCTACACGGTGCTGGTCGTCGAGCAGAACGTGCAGCAGGTGCTCAAGGTGGTGGACCGTGCCTACCTGCTGGAGACCGGCCGCATCCACGCCAGCGGGCCGGCCGCCGAGCTGCTGGTCGACGACGCAGTGCGCCGCGCCTACCTCGGCGTCTGAGGGGACCCGGGAAACCAGGCGGGAAACAGGCGATGGACCAGATCTTCGACATCTTCTTCCTCGAGGCGGTGCTCAACGGCCTGCTGCTGGGCGGCCTGCTTGCGCTGCTGTCGCTGGGGCTGAACCTGATCTTCGGCGTGATCGACGTGGTGTGGATCTGCTACGCCGAGCTGATCATGGTCGGCATGTACACGATCTGGTGGCTGCACACCCAGCAGGGTGTGCCGCTGCCGCTGGCCTTTGGCGGCGGCATCGCGTTGCTGGCGGTGCTCGGTGCTGCGTTGCACCAGTTCGTCATCCGCCCGGTGCTGGCGGCCGAGCCGATCAACCAGCTGCTGGTCACCGGCGGCGTGCTGTTCCTGCTGCAGGCGCTGGCCACCGTGGCCTTCGGCGTGGAGTTCCGCAACCTGGGCGTGCGCATTCCCGGCGTGGTGGTTGGCGAGATGAGCCTCTCCGGCGCGCGCCTGGTGGCGTTCGGCATGGCGATGGTGGCGATTGCCGCCACCTACCTGTTCCTGAATCGCACCTACATGGGCACCGCCATCCGCGCCATCAGCCAGGACCGGGCGGTGATGCCGCTGATGGGGGTGGATGCCTCCCGGGTCTACCTGCTCACCTCGGCCATCGGCGGCGCTCTGGCCGGGCTGGCCGCCTGCCTGCTGGTGCTGCAGTACGACGTGCACCCGGCCATTGGCCTGTCGTTCGGGCCGCTGACCTTCCTGATCTGCGTGCTCGGCGGCCTGGGCAACCTGATCGGCGGCTTCGTCGCCGCGTTCGTGTTCGCGCAGTTCATCTCGGTGGGCGGCTTCTTCCTGCAGCTCGAATGGGGCTACGTGATCGCCTTCGTGTTCTTCATCGCCACCATGTTCTGGAAGCCCGAAGGCCTGCTGTCCAAGCGGGCGGGGCGCTGAGGCGATGACCCGCTCGCACGCCATCGGCCTGGTCCTGCTCCTGCTGCTGGCGGCAGTGCCGCTGGCCGGGCCTGGCAACTACCTGCTGCACCTGATGGTGATGGCGCTGCTGTGGTCCTACGTGTACACGAGCTGGTCCATCATGGGCCGGCTCGGGCTGGTCAGCTTCGGGCATGGCGCGTTCCTGGGCATTGGCGCCTATGGCGTGGTGATGCTGTGGAACCACTGGGCCTTGAGTCCCTGGCTGGGCATGCCGATCGCGGTGCTGCTGTCCCTGGCAGTGGCCTGGGTGATCGGGTTGCCCTGCTTCCGCTTCAAGATCGTGGGCCACTACTTCGCCCTGGTCACGCTGGCCCTGAGCGAGGTGGCGCGATTGATCATCGTGGGCCTGCGCGACCACACCGGCGGCTCGCTAGGCCTCACGCCGAAGTCCGACCTGGCCGCCGGCGCCACTATGTCGCTCAAGGCCATGCAGTTCGCCGACAAGGCGGTGTGGTTCTACATCGCGATGGCAGCCTGGCTGCTGGCGCTGCTGGTGTGGCGCGCGGTGGACCGCAGCATGAGCCGACTGGCGCTGGAGGCCATCAGCGAAGAGGAAGACGCAGCCGCCTCGATCGGCATCGACGTGACGCGCACCAAGCTGCGCGTGACCCTGCTGTCCGCCGCCATGACCTGCATCGGCGGCGTGCTGATCGCGCAGTACCAGCTCTACATCAACCCGGAGACGGTCTCCGGCATCAGCGTATCGCTGCAGATGGTGTTCGGCGTCATCGCCGGCGGCCTGTTCGTGATGCTCGGCCCCACGTTCGGCGCGGTGTTCCTGCTGGTATTGAGCGAATCGCTGCGGGTGCTGATCGGCAACAAGGTGCTGGGCGTGGACATCACCATCTACGGGCTGCTGCTGGTGCTGTTCATCATCTACATGCCCAAGGGGATCCTGGGCACGGTACAGGCGCGGTTCGGTCGCAAGTGAAGCCAGGCGACGCTCACGCGTCGAGCAGCAGTTCCTCGGAGACGCTGCGCACGTCCATCTCGAACTCCAGCTCGCGGATCGGCGGGCGACAGGGATGCCAGGTCAGCCCGGGGCCGAGCAGGCCGCGCGCCGCGAACAGCGGCGCAAGCATGGGATGGATGTCATGCACGGTGTAGACCGACACCCCGGACAGCCGAGACCAGTCGCCGCCCAGCCCATCGGCACGCGCTCGCATCGTGTCGAGCACGTACGCTGCCTTGTTGGCCAGGCCGTCGGGCGAGGTGTCGCCACGGGCCACTATGCCGTCGGGGAAGGCAAGATGCTCCGGCCATTCGCCGCTGCCGGCGACCACGTAGTCGGCAGGCCGAGAGGGCGATCCCGCAGGCAGTGCTACTGTGTAGGAGAACGCATGGAAGACAGGTTCGCTGGGCGGATCAAAGGCCGGTGCGAGATTGCTGCGTGCCACCGGGTTCGGGCCCTGGCGCATCAGTCCCCAGCGTTCGAGCATCTCGCGGTAACCGCGATTGAATTCACGAAAGCCGTCGAGCGTGAAGGGTGCTGGCGAGCGCAGTTCGCAGGCGGCAAATGCAGTCAACGGCCGCCCGGCCTCAGCCAGGTGCGCGGCAATCCGCTCGAAGCCCTGCGCCACCGGCAGCGGGTGCACGAAGCGCATGCGCCGGATCGCGAAGCCGGGCAGCGCAATTACGCCCGCGGAATATGGATAACCACCTTCAAGGAAGGAGAAGCCGCCGGACTCGAAGCGATACAGCGCGTTCATGCAATTGAGTATGTCATGCGAAGGCCCGTGGAAGGAAAAGCAACTCGCCGAGCAGGCCCTGAGGCAATACCGTTAAGAGTGGCGCAGACCATCGGCATCGCACACGCCCACCGCCAGCTCGTAGGCCAGCTGGCGCAGCGCAGTGCTCGTCAGGCCCGCGGCTGCCGAGGCGGTGCTCGCGCGCTGCAGCAGCACGTCCTGCACCAGGGCCGGAAGGTTCAGGTCGGGTGAGGCCAGAGACTCCGCCACGCGGCGCACCTCGGCACGCACGGCCTCGCCCTGAGTGCCGTCGGCGAAGGCCGCCAGCAGCGCGATCGTGAGCAGGGAGGTCTTCTCGGGGTTCTGCATGGGCTTGTCCTGTCGGTGTGCGTCGGTGCGTATTGGTGCGCAAGGGCCTGCTGGTGTTCCCTGCTGCTCGCTCACATGAGCGCTGCACCGGGTGAGCGGCGCGAGGCCGCGGGCTCCCGCCCGGTCACGCCCCCAGCACGAATGCCGCCCCCCGCTCCCCGATCAAGATGGAGGCCGCGTTGGTGTTGGCCGAAGTCAGCGTGGGCATGACCGAGGCATCGATGACCCGCAGGCCCTCCACACCCCGAACCCGCAGCTGCGGATCAAGCACAGCCCGCTCGTCGCTGCCCATGCGGCACGTGCCCACTGGGTGGAAGACCGTGCCGCCGCGGCTGCGCGCGAAGTCCCACAGCTGCTGCCGCGTGGCTACACCGGGGCCTGGCATGGTTTCGATGTCCCACAGCTCGCGAAAGGCCGGCTGGGCGTAGATCTCGCGCAGCCACTGCAACCCCGAGACCATGGTCTCGCGGTCCAGCGGCTCGCTGAAGTAGCGCGGGTCGATGCGCGGCTGCTCGAAGGGGTCGGCCGAGCGGATCTGCACGCTCCCGCGTGAATGTGGCCGGCACTGGCACACCGAGGCGCTGAAGCCCGGGTAGTCGTGCAGCGGGTCGCCAGGCTTGTCCACCGAAAGGGGCATCACGTTGAACTGCACGTCGGCGCGGCCGTCGCGTGCCTGTTCGGTGCGCGCGAAGCCTCCCACCTGGCCCGCGCCCACCGTGAGCGGCCCGCGATCGGCCAGCAGCCACTGCAGGCCCATCTTCGGCGTGTTCCCGATGCGCGCCGGCAAGCCCGACCCGAGCCGCGCCATGCGCGGCTACACCTACAACCTCTACGTGTACCCCGGCAGCCCGATGGGGTGGGACGGCAAGGCGATGAGCGCGCCGGCCGCCAACCGCAAGGTGATCGTCGAGCGCGGCTCGGCCGCGGTGGAACTCGCCACACGGCTGGGCCTGGAGCCGCTGCAGGTCTCGGGTTACGCCAACATGATGCGCATGCTGGCCGAGAAGCGCGCCGACGGGCTCATCGCCATCGATGCGCACGTCGGGAAGTACCTGGCCGACAACCCGCAGCAGGCCTCGGCGGTGCGAGAGATCAATCCTCCCCTGGAGGCCCGCCACGGCTACGTGATGTTCGGCAAGGCCTTTCACGCAGCCCACGCCGGGCTGGCCGAGTGCTTCTGGAAAGCGCTGGGCGACATCCGCAGCAAGCCGGCCTACCGCGAACTCGTGCGCTCTTACCAGAACGGCGAGTTCCTCGAGTAGGCGGCGCCCGCCCCCCGGTTGCCTACTCGAAGCGATAGGACAGATTCAACCCCACCGTGCGCGGCGTGGTGAAGATCGCGCGCGGGCCGAGCACCTGGTCGAACTGGCCCGACAGCGAGACGAGTGCGCGCTCGTTGGTGAGGTTCTGCGCCCACACGCTGCCCGACCACGCCCCCTTGGACAGGCCCACGCTTGCGTTCACGATCGCATAGGCGGGGTAGTACAGCGTCGCGGCGGTGGGGTCGTCGGTGCGGTCGTTGCCTACCTTGTCGACCCAGCGCCGGCTCAGGCTCGAGGAGAGCTCGTAGCCGCCCCACACCGTGCGGTTGTAGCGCAGGCCCAGTGTGTACTTGAGCTTGGGCGCGCCGTTGAGCTGGCCGCCAGCGGTCCACGTGCGGCAGTCCCCCGGCCGGTTGTTGGCCACGTAGGTGCAGCGCTTGAGGGTGGAGGTCCACTCGGCCTCGGTGGTGGCGCCGCTGAAGCTCGCCGCCCAGTTCTCGTTGATGCGGAATCGCGCCGAGAGCTCGGCGCCCTGCGAGCGGGCGTTGGGGCCGTTGGTGGTGCCGTTGATGGGGAAATCGATGCCCAGGCCGAAGGGGTCGGGCAGGCCCTGCGAGTAGTAGGTCTGCACGTTCTTCCAGTCGATCTGGTAGACGCTGGCCTGCAGCAGCAGCCGCTTGTCGAACAGGAAGCCCTTGAGGCCAAGCTCGAGGTTGTCCGTCGTGTCCGGCGCGTAGGCCTGCGTGTCGGGCGCGACGATCTGGCCCTTGCTCGCGAAGCTGCGAAAACCGTTGTTGCCCCCGCGCCTGAAGCCCTGCGAATAGGTCAGGTAGGTGAGCAGGTCGGGGTTGAGGTCGTAGCTCAGGTTGAGCTTGTAGATGGCCTTGCTGCTGCCCTTGCTCGTGGCGCGCGAGTTGTTGTCGGCCAGGCCCCCGGCGTAGTCGAAGATGAAGGCCGAGCCGGTGTCCTCGTAGCTGAAGATGCGCGCGCCACCCGTGACGCGCAGGCTCTTCGTGAGGGCGTAGGTGAGTTCGCCGAAGACGGCGGTCTCGCGGTACTGGCTGCCCAGGTCCTCGGCGTAGCCCGAGTCGACCTTACCCCCGAGCTTGGCGCGCCCGCCCTGTGCCGCAATCGAGATGAAGTCACCCTGCGAGGGCAGGGTGTCCAGGCCCGGGAACATCTCGTCGAACTTGAAGTTGCGCTTCTGGTCGGTGTAGAAGATGCCCGCCACCCAGCTCAGCGGCCCCTTGCCCGTGGACACCAGCCGGGTCTCGTGCGAGAGACCCTTGTAGGTGTTGTCGAAGGTCATGTACAGCGAGTTGTTCGAGCGGCGGATGCTGCCGGCCGTGAACCAGTTGTAGAAGAGGTCGCCCTGGCGCGCGTAGTCGGCCTGGCCGACGCGGCTGTCGCGGTACTGCGCCGTGTTGGAGTGCAGCTTGGCAAAGCCCAGGTCCCAGTCCAGGTCGAGGCTGTCGAGCTTGAACTTGCGGTCGGCGAACTCGGGGTAGCGCGCGACGATGGTGTGGTCGTTGACCACGAAGGGCGTGGCCAGCGTGTTGGTGTAGGTGCAGGGGATGCCCTGCGCGGTGCAGCTGCGCCCCAGGCGCCAGGCCGCGTCGATCTGCGCCGGCGTGGTGGCGTTGGCGATGTTCAGCGGCGTGAGGCTCGCGCCGGAGCTGCCGTTGGCGAGCTGGCTCTGCTCGGCGTGGGTGAAGGTGAGCTCGAGCCCCGGCTTGACGCGCCAGCGCAGCGCCACGCGCCCGGTGTTGACCTTCTGCCAGTCCTCGTCCTCGTAGAGGTTGACCTTGGGGTCGGGCTGGGTCGTCCACGCCCAGATGCCCGTGCGCCACGGCGGGTTGGACAGGCGATCGGTGTAGCCCTTCTCGTCCAGCCGCGCGACGGAGGCGCGCAGCGCGAGATCCTTGCCCAGTGGCAGGTTGACCACGGCGTCGGTGTCGTTGGACAGGCCCCCGTTCTTGGTCTGGTAGAACGAGGTGCTGATGCGCCCTTCGGTCTTGCCCAGGCGCGGCTGGTTGGTGATGTAGCGCACCGTGCCGCCCAGGCTGCCTGCGCCATAGAGCGTGCCCTGCGGGCCGAGCAGGGTTTCGACGCGGGCGATGTCCTTGATGCGGTAGCCCAGGTGCGGGAGCATGGTGTCATCCAGGTACCACGCCAGCGTGGAGCGGATGAACTGCTCGAGGTTGTTGGCGTTGACCGGCGAGACGTTCAGGCCGCGCACCGTCACCGAATCGGCATAGCGCGCGCTGTTGCCCGGCGCGTTGATCGCGTCGCTGATCGTCACGAGCTTCTTGGCGTCGGTGATGTTCTGGTCGCGCAGCTCCTCTTCCTCGATGGCCGAGACGTTGTAGGGCACGCGATGCGCCGCCTCGCTGCGCTTGCCCGAGGTGATGGTGACCGTCTGCACCTGGTTGGCCGAGGTGCTGCCAGAGGCTGCCTGCGTCTGCGCGAAGGCCGGTGCGGCCAGCGCCAGGGCCGCCGCCGCGGCCACGGGGGTCAGGAGCGGGAAGGGGATCGGTGAGAGTGTGGTGGCGCGCTTGCCCATCTTCGGTTCTCCTGGGGGGTGGGTGGGCCGCCGGGCGCCAAGGTGGCGCGCGCGGCGGCTGAGGCGGTATCCATGGCTCGCCGCCACAGCATAGGCGGGCCACGGGCAGGCGATCTTTCCGTTTTGGAAATTACCGATTGCCCTTCCTGCACCTTGGGCGCAGCATCGCGCGCATGACGCAGTCGCTCAACCCGCTGGAAGCCTTGCTGGCCGTGCAAAGCGCGGGCAGCTTGAGCGGCGCGGCCGCGCGGCTCAACCGCAGCGCCTCGGCGCTTTCCAAGCTGCTGCGCGCGCTGGAGCGCGAATCGGGCGAATCGCTGGTGGAGCACGCCAGCAAGCCGCTGCGCCTGACGCCGGCGGGACAGGCCTACGCGGCGGCCGGCCGGCGCATGCGTGACCACCTGCGCGAGGCGGGCGAGCGGGCCTCGGCGCAGCGCCAGCAGGTCTCGGGCACGCTGCGCGTGACCACCTCCTATCTCATCGGCCACGCGGTGCTGGCCGACTACGTGCCGCGCTTTCGGCAGCGCTTTCCGCAGGTGCGGGTGGACGTGGAGCTCGACGATCAGGACCCCGACCTGAGCTCCGGTGGCTTCGACCTCTCCATCCGCCACGCCGCGGTGCAATCGGGCCCGCTGATCGCGCGGCCGCTGGGTACCAACCGGGTTCGGCTGTGTGCCTCGCCCGCCTACTTCGAGCGCCACGGGCGGCCGGCTGCGCCCACCGAGCTTAAGGCCCACGCCTGCCTGGAGTTTCGCTGCGAGGGGCTCGACGGGCGCTGGCGCTTCAGCCAGGGCAAGCACACGCATTGGGTCACGCCCCGGGGGCCCGTGGCCTCCAACAGCGACGAGCTGCTGCTGGCCTCGATGCTCTCGGGCGAGGGGCTGCTGCCTTGCTTCGACTGGGTGGTGGGGCGCGAGCTGCAGCAGCGCCGCGTGCTCACCTGCCTGGACGACTGGGCCTTCTCCTCCGAGGCCTTCGGCGACGCGCAGCTGTGGGCCGTGTACCGCCAGGGCAGCCGCGGCCAGCTGCGCATCACCTACTTCATCGATGGGCTCGCGCGCCACCTCGAGGCGCTCAGCGAGGGGGCGCTGGCGCCGCCGCCAATGCTGGGGCGGACGATGCGGCCGGGGGGGTAGGCGCCGCGCATCAGCTGCCCGGTACGTCGCCGCGCCGGTCCACCAGCAGCTCCACGGCCTGCCAGCGCGGGTCGAGGGCCAGCGCCTCGCCTGATGCGGGCACGGGCTGCTCGAGGTAGTGCCAGCGCTGCCCGTCGTGGCCGATGAGGCGGTAGCGGCCAGGCTCCCGGGCGGGCACGGCCCACATGCGCTGGCCGTCGCGCGGGCCCGTCGTGCGTAACGCGATCGAGGTCCTTCTCCATTGCGCCGGGAAGAGGGGCGAGCGGACCGGCCCGCTCTGGGCATAGAAGTCGCTGAGCTCGCGGGCGTAGAGATCGAGCACGCCGCGGCTGAACCACAGCGCGTGCCCGGCCTGGCCCAGGCGCCGCGTGAGCGCGATCGAGCCGCGCAGCTGCTCCCAGCTCGAGTCGCGCCCGTCGCCCACGATGCGGATGCCCGCCAGCAGCTCGCGCGGGCGGTAGCTGCCGGCCTGCTGCAGATCCTGCACCTGCTCGGCCCAGGTGCGCTCGAAGGCCTCCAGGCTGAAGCGGTAGGCCTGGGGCACGAACTCCGTCCAGCGCGCCGAGGCCGGCCAGCGGCCCCAGGCGGGCCAGTCGAGCAGGTAGTTCTCGTACGACCAGGGGTAGACCGCCGGGCTGAGCGAGACGATGCGCCCGGGCAGCGCGGCGCGCAGCGCCGCGGCGAAGGGCTGCGCCAGGGCGTCGAGCTTGCCCGCGCGCCAGCGCATCCAGTCGGCCTCGTGCGGATCCTCGGGCGGGGAGCGGCCGCCGTGCTCGGCCGCGTAGGCGGCGCGGGTGTGGTCGTCGTAGCCCATCGTGACGTGCGGCCAGACGATGCGGTCGTCGAACTGCAGGCCGTCGAGGTCGTAGCGCGCAATCGCCTCGAGTGCCAGATCCAGCACGAAGGTGCGCACCTCCGGGCGCAGCGGATTCATCCACACGAAGCCGTTGGGCGCCACCTCGTGCCCGCGCCGGTCGCGCGAGAGCCATTCGGGCTTGAGCCGGCGCAGGTGGTTGTGCGTGGAGCCGTGCGCGGCCATGAAGCCGTACTCGAACCAGGCCACGCACACCAGACCCTGGCGGTGCGCCTCGATGAGGGCTTCTTCCAGGAGGTCGCGCGCGGGGCGGGGCCCCGGGGAGTCGCTGGGGTCCTGCCGGGCCTGGTCGGGTCGTGCCGCCACGCCGATCGTGCGCGCGAGCACCTGGCTCGGAAACTGCGTGTAGCCGTTCTTCCAGCTCTCCACGTAGACGGTGTTCAGGCCGATCTCGCGCAGGGCGCGCATCGTCGCGCCGGTGGCCGCGGGCGTTGACAGCGCCGTGTTGGCGGTGGTGGTGAGCCAGGTGGCGCGCACTTCCCGCATCACCGGTGCGGGGGCGAGCGTGGCGGAGGCCGTGGCCGCGGCCGCGCCGGGTGCCGTGTGGGTGGCCGCTGGGGCGGCGGCAGGCGCCGTGCCGAGCCAAGGCGTGGCCGAGGCGGCCACCGCCTGCTGCAGCAGGCGGCGCCGGGGGCGACTGGCGGGGGGCGTCATGCCGCGGGCACGGGCTGCATCAGCGCGTGCGCGTCACCTTGCTCAGGTGGCGCGGGGTGTCGGGGTCGAGCCCGCGTGCGCGGGCCAGGGCCTCCACCAGCCCGTAGAAGCTCTGCAGCGCGCTCAGGGGGTCGAGCTCGGGGTCGCCCGTGGGCACGATGGGCAGCTGAGCGGCGAGTGTGCCGGGTGTACCGGATGTGTCGGGCGTGACGGGTGTGACGGGTGTGTCGGCCGGGGCGGCCAGCAGCACGTTCGCGCCGCGCGCGCGCAGCTGCGCGGCCAGCTCGAGCAGTCCGGCCTGGGCCGGCCCACGGGGGGCCAGCACCAGTACCGTGAAGCCTTCTTCCACGAGCGCAACCGGGCCGTGCTGCACCTCCGCCCCCGAGAAGGCCTCGGCCTGCACGCCGCACAGCTCCTTGAGCTTGAGGGCCATCTCCATGGCCACCGGCCAGCCCGTGCCGCGGCCGATGACGTAGAGCTGCCGGGCCTTGAGCAGCCCGGACAGCGCCGCGGTGGTGTCCACACGCGCGGCGAGCTCGAGGTGGCTGGGCAGCTGTTGAAGTGCCTGCCGCAGGCCGGGCGTGGGGCGTGAGCCGGGTTCGCCGAGTTCTTCAGCGGGGTCTGCATC
The DNA here is from genome assembly GCA_046081145.1 of Rubrivivax sp. Taxonomy (GTDB): domain Bacteria; phylum Pseudomonadota; class Gammaproteobacteria; order Burkholderiales; family Burkholderiaceae_C; genus Rubrivivax. The sequence continues at coordinate 130 of JBJTVI010000235.1, read as the reverse complement.
CCGGGTCACCGGGGCCGTGCGGGCGCCCTGCGGGCCCCCTGCCTCCCAGGCCGCCAAGAAGGCCGCGCCAGCGGCGAGCTGGCACAGGGAGCTCTTGGTGGCGGTCAAACTCGTCTCGGGGCCCACCTGC
>JBJTVI010000234.1:0-2269 GCA_046081145.1 Rubrivivax sp. | reverse complement strand
GGCGCGGCGCCGGCGGCTGCGGCCAGAGCGGCGACCTGTCCCGCGAACGGGCGTCGTGTGGTGGTGTGTCGCGTTCGCATGGGCCGCACGCTAGCCGCAGCCGCCACTGGGCGGCCTGCGCCCGCGCAATGCCGCGGTCGGCGCGACCCCTCATCGCGGCCGGGGGCGCGACTGCCCTTCGCCGCAGCCGGCGGCGTGACCACCTGTCAGCGCGGCCGCACGAAGAGCGTGTGCAGGCTGCGCCCCACCGGCCCCTGGCCATCGAAGACGCTGGTCGTGACCGTCCCGATGCCGCCTTCGTCGGCCATCGTGTGCGCATCCATCCCGAACCAGGGGCCCTGCGGCTCGCGGTGCAGGTTCAGGGTCAGGTCCACCGGCACGAAGGTGTGGGTGCGGATGTCGTGCGCGGCGCTCACGCCGTTGGCCGAATCGAGCAGCGTGAGCAGCCCCTCGAGCCCGTGCATCGGCTCGCCCGCCACCAGCGGGATGCGCGGGCGGCCCCACACGAGGGCCGGCCCGGCCTGCCGGAAACCGCCGCGCACGAAGCGCCACTCGAGCGCTTCGCCGTAGGGAAAGGTCTCCACGCCGGGGAAGAACTCGGTGCTTTCCTGCTCGGGCAGGGCCGGCGGCACGTAGGGATCGACCACCACGGGCGAGCTGCCTGGCAGCCCCTCCAGGCGCCAGGCGTGCGCAAGCAGGGTCGGGCGCCCAGCCACCATCATTTGCGCTTGCAGCAACTCGATGCGTTTTCCCGGACGCAGCACCCGCACCTCGATCTCGCAAGGGGCCACCGGCACGGGGCCCAGGAACTCCACCGTGAGCCGCGCCAGGCGCAGCGCCTCGGGCCCCGGGTGCCGACGCAGCGCGCGCGCCAGCAGCGCAATGGGCGGCCCGCCATGCTGGAACTCGCGCGACCACGGGCCGATGACGGCCTCGCTCGGCTGCCAGGCGTTCGGGCCGAGCGGGGTGTAGAAGGCTTCGGGCAGGGCGGCGGGCATGGCCATCAGCATACGGCAGCGGCCGCTTCGCCCCTGACGGCGTCGCTCCCCGGCAGCCCTCAGCGTGCAGACGGCTCGACCTCGACCCAGTCCTCGAGCTTCAGCCCGGCAATGCGCTGGAACTCGCGCGTGTTGTGGGTGATCAGCACGGCATCGAGCGCCAGCGCGTGGCAGGCGATCCACAGGTCGTTGGCGCCAATAGGCGTGCCCGCTTCCCGCAGCCGCGTGGCCTGCTCGGCGTAGTGACGGCAGATGGCGGGCCCATCGGGATAGCGCACCGGCACCTGCCGCGCCAGATCATCGAGCCGCCGCAGCACCTGCGGCTTGCGCTGGCTGCGCTCGGCCCCCTTGAGCAGTTCGGCCCAGGTGATGAAGGACATGCCAAGCTCGTCATCAGCGGGCAGCGCGTCCACCCTGCGCGCCACCTGAGGCGGCTGGTGCTTGATCAGGTAGATGAGGATGTTCGTGTCGAGCAGGCTGATCACAGGGCTTCACGCTCCTGCACGGGCAGCTGCTCGGCCCGGTCGGCCTCCAGCGCCTCCACGAACGCGGTATCGGCTGCCTGCAGGCTGCGCAACGCCTCGAGCAGGGCCTCGCCGCGCTGCTCGCGCAGCGGATGCAGCACGAGGTCGCCCTGCTCGTTGCGCGAGATCCGCACGCGGTCGGTGTCCAGCCTGAACTCCGCGGGGATGCGCACGGCCTGGCTGTTGCCGTTGATGAACACGCGGGTCGTGAGGGGTTCCATGGCTGGAAAGTGTGTACAAGCAAGTGTGTACTATACCGGCCGGCGACCTGCTTCGTCCATCCCCTGGGAGGATCAGTAATCGACCGGCACCACCGCCTTCGGCGGCACGCCGATGCCCAGCAGCGCGAAGTTCCCGCGCCCGCTGGCGGCCGTCAGCATCCCGAGCACGCGGCCGGGCTCGCTGCCAGCCATGTCCCAGGTGAAGCGCCAGGTCCAGTTCGTGCCGCCCAGCGTGCCGGGGGTGTTCATGCGGTGTTCGCTGCCCAGGCCCAGCACGTCTTGCAGCGGAAAGATGGCGAGGTTGGCCACCGAGTTCAGCGCCGCGCGGATCACCGCCCAGTGCACATCGTGGCCCCCGCACGCCAGGTAGGCGCCGGCGTAGTGGCGCTCGCGGTCGCTGGCCTGCTCCCACCAGCCGCGCGCGGTGTCGTTGTCGTGTGTGCCGGTGTAGACGACGACGTGCCGCGGGTAGCTGTGGGGCAGGAACTCGTGCTCGCCGTCGCCGCCGAAGGCGAACTGCAGGATC
>JBJTVI010000233.1:0-2160 GCA_046081145.1 Rubrivivax sp. | reverse complement strand
CCGATCTGGCCGCGCGGCTGCGCGACACCACGCTCGCGCGGCTGCAGCCCGGCGACTGGCAAATCGTGCTCGGGGTGGAGCTCGCGCGCAGCCTGGGCGTGCAGACGGGCGAGAAGGTCACGCTCGTCACCCCTGGCGGGCAGGTGACGCCCGCGGGCATCGTGCCGCGCCTGAAATCCTTCACCGTGGCGGGCGTCTTCGAGGCCGGGCACTTCGAGTACGACAGCGCGCTGGCGCTGATTCACCTGGAGGATGCGCAGCGCCTCTTTCGGCTGGAGGGGCCCAGCACCGCGCAGCTGCGCCTGGCCGACCTGCACCAGGCTCGCGCGGTGGCGGGCGACCTCGTGGGAACGCTGCCGCCGGGCCTCATGGTGCGCGACTGGACGCGCACCAACCGCACCTGGTACGACGCGGTGCAGATCGAGAAGCGCATGATGGGGATCATCCTCACGCTGATCGTCGCGGTGGCGGCCTTCAACCTCGTGAGCACGCTGGTGATGACCGTCACCGACAAGCAGGCCGACATCGCCATCCTGCGCACCCTGGGAGCAAGCCCGCGCTCGATCATGGCGATCTTCGTCGTGCAGGGGGCGCTGGCCGGCATCCTCGGCACGCTCGCAGGCGTGGGGCTGGGGCTTGCCATCGCCTTCAACCTGGACGTGATCGTGCCGGCCATCGAGCAGGCACTGGGCGTGTCCTTCCTCCCCGGGAGCATCTACCTCATCAGCAAGATGCCGAGCCAGCCGCTGGCCTCGGACGTGGGGCCCATCGCGCTTGTCTCGCTGGCGCTGGCCTTTGCCGCCACGCTCTACCCGAGCTGGCGAGCGAGCCGCGTGAACCCGGCCGAGGCCCTGCGCCATGAGTGAGGTGCTGCGGGCCGAGGCCCTGCACAAGCGCTACATCGAGGGCAGCGGCGCGCAGCGCCTGGATGTGCCCGTGCTGCGCGGCGTGAGCCTGGCGGTGGCCGCCAGCGAGACGCTGGCGGTGGTGGGCCCCTCGGGTGCGGGCAAGAGCACGCTCCTGCACCTGCTGGGCGGGCTCGATGCCCCGAGCGCCGGGCGCGTGGAGCTGATGGGCCGCGACTTCGCGACCATGGGCCCCGCCGAACAGGGGCGCTGGCGCAACCGGCACCTGGGCTTCGTCTACCAGTTCCACCACCTGCTGCCCGAGTTCAGCGCGCTGGACAACGTGGCCATGCCGCTGCGCATCCGGCGCCAGGGCGTGGCGCCGGCGCAGGCCGCGGCGCGCGAGATGCTCGCGCGGGTGGGCCTGGCCGAACGCGCCGCCCACCTGCCGGGGGAGCTCTCCGGCGGCGAGCGCCAGCGCGTGGCGCTGGCGCGGGCGCTCGTCACGAGCCCGGCCTGCGTGCTCGCCGACGAACCCACGTGCAACCTCGACCGCGGCACGGCCGGCAGCGTCTTCGAGCTCATGCTGGAGCTTGCGCGCAAGCAGGGTACGGCCTTCGTCGTCGTCACGCACGATCCGGCGCTGGCGGCGCGCTGCGCGCGTACGCTGGTGCTGGAGCGCTGAGGCGCAGGCGTCGAGCGTCGCCTGCAGGCGGCGATCGGCCACGGGGCCGTGCTTCGTGGCTTCGTGGCTTCGTGCGACAGTGCGGGCTTGACCGCACCCGATTCCTCCCCGCCCGGACCGGCCGCAGACCCGGCCTCGCCCGCGACCTTCTCCCCCCCGGCGCTGCCCCTGCTGGTGGTGTGCCTGGCTTCCTTCAGCAGCCTGGCCTCGATGCGCGCCTGCGATTCGCTGCTGCCGATCCTGGCGCGCGATTTCGCCACCTCGGCGGGGGCGGCGGCGCAGACGGTGTCGGCCTTTGCGCTGGCCTACGGCGTGGTGCAGTTCCTCGTCGGCCCGCTGGGCGACCGGCACGGGCGGCTGCGCGTGATGGCCGCCGCCTGCGGGCTCGCGGCGGTGGCCAACGTGGCCGTGATGCTGGCCCCGACGCTGCCGGCCATGACCGGTGCGCGGGTGCTCGCCGGGGCGGCCTCGGGCGGGATCGTGCCGCTTTCTCTCGCGCTCATCGGCGACACGGTGGCCTTCGAGCGGCGGCAGGCCACGCTGGCGCAACTCATGCTCGCCACCAACATGGGGATGATGGCGGGCCTGTGGATCGGCGGGGTGCTGGCCGAGGCCCTGGGCTGGCGCGCC
>JBJTVI010000232.1:0-7240 GCA_046081145.1 Rubrivivax sp. | reverse complement strand
CCTCGTAGCCCCAGCGCTGCAGGCACTGGGCCACCAGGTCGGCGGTGGCGTTCTCCTCGTAGGCGAGCTCGGGGTTCTGGTGGATGCGGTGGCGGATCTCCACCATCTCCGCCTCGTGGGCGCGGATCTCGTCCAGGGCGGGCAGCAGGGTGTGCGGGGCGTTCATGGTTGAGCGGGCTTTCCCGGGACGATGCCCGGATACTGGTGACAAGAGGCGAATGCCTCGAAGGGACTTCGCAGACGCGATTCTGCCTCGCAAGGGCCGCTCCTCACGCTCATTCCGTTCCTCCCGTTCCTCCCGTTCCTCCCACGCCTCCCGGACCTCCAGGCCGGCCCGCCCTCGCACCCCACCCGAGCCGGCAAGCCCCCACAATCGCGCCATGCGCCGTGAAGCGAAGACCCTCTACAGCTGCCGCGAGTGCGGCGCCACGAGCCCCAAGTGGCTGGGCAAGTGCCCGGGCTGCGAGGCCTGGAACACGCTGGAGGAAACACTCGCCGAGCCGGCCGCCGGGGCGGGCAAGAACCGCTTTCAGGCACTCGCCCGCATCCAGCCGGTGGCCACGCTCAGCGAGATCGAGGCGGCCGACTTCGAAAGGAGCCCCACCGGCCAGGAGGAGCTCGACCGCGTGCTCGGCGGCGGCCTCGTGGCCGGCGGCGTGGTGCTGATCGGGGGCGACCCCGGCATCGGCAAGAGCACGCTGCTTCTGCAGGCGCTGGATGCACTCTCTTCACACGCCAAGGTGCTCTACGTGAGCGGCGAGGAAAGCGGCGCGCAGGTGGCGCTGCGCGCACGTCGGCTCGGTCTGTCGGGCCGCCAGGTGCGCGTGCTGGCGGAGATCGCCCTGGAGCGCATCGTGGCCACGATCGAGACCGAGTCCCCGGCCTTTTGCGTGATCGATTCGATCCAGACGATCTACTCCGAGCAGTTGAGCTCGGCCCCGGGGTCGGTCGCCCAGGTGCGCGAGTGCGCGGCGCAGCTCACGCGCGTGGCCAAGACGCGCGGCTGCGCGATGGTGCTGGTGGGCCACGTGACGAAGGAAGGCGCGATCGCCGGCCCGCGCGTGCTCGAGCACATCGTGGACACGGTGCTCTACTTCGAGGGCGACACGCACTCGAGCTTTCGGCTCGTGCGCGCCATCAAGAACCGCTTCGGCGCGGTCAACGAGATCGGCGTGTTCGCCATGACCGAGCGCGGCTTGAAGGGCGTGGCCAACCCGAGCGCGATCTTCCTGTCCACGCACGGCGAGCCGGTGGCCGGCAGCTGCGTGCTCGTGACGCTGGAGGGCACGCGCCCGCTGTTGGTGGAGGTGCAGGCCCTGGTGGATTCCGGCGGCCCGAGCCCGCGGCGCCTGTCCGTGGGGCTGGACCGCGACCGCCTGGCGATGCTGCTGGCGGTGCTACCCCCCCACGCCGGCGTGGCCTGCGGCGATCAGGATGTGTTCGTCAACGCCGTGGGCGGCGTGCGCATCGGAGAGCCGGCGGCCGACCTGGCAGTGCTGCTGGCCATCACGAGCTCGCTGCGCGCACGCGCGCTGCCGCGCGGCTTCATCGCCTTTGGTGAAGTGGGGCTGGCCGGTGAGGTGCGGCCTGCCCCGCGCGGCCAGGAGCGGCTGCGCGAGGCGGCCAAGCTCGGCTTCAGCGTGGCCGTGGTGCCGCGGGCCAACGCGCCGAAGAAGGCCATCGAAGGCCTGACGGTCCACGCGGTGGACCGCATCGAGCAGGCCATCGAGGTGGTGCGGGGCTTGTAGGCTGAACGCGCCAGCAGGGCCGCCAAGCGGCCCGCGGGCGCTCACGCGCATACAGGCTTGCACGCATAGACGCTCACACGCTCAAACCAGCGTCAGCTCCACCGGCACGTTCCCGCTCACCGCACGCGAGTACGGGCAGGTCTGGTGGGCCGCCTCGATCAGCGCCTGCGCCGTCTCGCGGTCCATCCCCGGCAGGGAGATCTTCATGCGAACGGCCAGGCCAAAGCCGCTACCCGGCGGATTGGTCGGGCCCACGTCGCACTCGGCCTGCACCGAGGCATCGGCCGGAAAGGCCACCTTGCGCGCCCCTGCATGAAAGCGCAGCGCACCCATGTAGCAGGCCGAGTAGCCGGCCGCAAAGAGCTGCTCGGGGTTGGTGGCCGCACCGGCGCCGCCCATCCCAGGCGGCAGCGCCAGCGGCACGTCGAGCAGCTTGTCGTCGGAGGTGGAGCGGCCGTTGCGCCCGCCCGTGGTGTGCACGCGGGCGGTGTAGAGCACCTTGTCGATCGTGAGCATGAGTAGGGTCCTCGGGAGCCAGGGGCTCGAAGTGGAAAGGGCGTGGCCGTGGGGCGGCGCGCGTGCCGGCACCATCTGGAGCAGACCACCCGATTCTCGTACACGCGCGCTCGCCCCGCCACGCGCAGGGTCCGCACGCCTGGCCGACAATCCCGGCCATGGGTGCAACCTGGGGTTGGGCGCTGGCCGTGGCGGCCGTGGTGGTGGGCTGGCTCCAGTGGGGCTGGCAGGGCGTGGCGCTGGCCGTCACGCTCACGGTGTTCTGGCTGCTGCTGCAGTTCAACCGCGCCGTGCGCGCGATGCGCCAGGCCAGCGCCGCGCCGGTGGGGCGCGTGGGCAGTGCGGTGATGGTGCACGCGCGCATGCGCCGCGGCATGCGGCTGATGGAGCTCATCCCCATCACGCGCAGCCTCGGGAAGGTGGTGCCGGCCGATCCGGCCGCCGGCTCCGGCCTGGGCGCGCGCGAGGCCTTCGGCTGGGAGGACGAGTCGGGCGCCCGGCTGCGCGTGAACCTCGTGGGCGGGCGCGTCGTGAGCTGGGTGCTCGAGCGCCCGGCCGAGCCCGAGCGGCCAGACGAGCCCATCCGGGTGCTCCCCGAGCCCCCTGCCGCCCCCACCCGACCCGCGGCCGAATAAACTCAGGGTTTTCCTCTGCGTCCGGGGCACCCTTTGCCCCGGCGCGATCCCCCACAGCGAGGTAGCGCGATGTCGATGTCGGACCGTGACGGCAAGATCTGGATGGACGGCCAACTCGTGGAGTGGCGCGACGCTAAGATCCACGTGCTCACGCACACGCTGCACTACGGCTGCGGCGCCTTCGAGGGCGTGCGCGCCTACAAGACGACCAGCGGCACGCAGATCTTCCGCTTGCGCGAGCACACCGAGCGGCTCTTCAACAGCGCCAAGATCCTGCGCATGGCCATCCCGTTTTCGGTGGACGAGGTGATGCAGGCGCAGCGCACGGTGGTGCGCGAGAACAACCTCGAGAGCGGCTACCTGCGCCCGCTCGTGTGGATCGGCGACAAGAAACTCGGCGTGAGCCCCAAGGGCAACACCATCCATCTCATGGTGGCGGCCTGGCCCTGGGGCGCGTACCTCGGCGAAGAAGGCCTGGCACGCGGCATCCGCGTGAAGACCTCCAGCTACACGCGCCACCACGTCAACATCACGATGACGCAGGCCAAGGCGGTGAGCAACTACACCAACTCGATCCTGGCCAACATGGAGGCTACCGACGAGGGCTACGACGAGGCGCTGCTGCTGGACCCCGCCGGCTTCGTGGCCGAGGGCGCGGGCGAAAACATCTTCGTCATCAAGAAGGGCGTGGTCTACACGCCCGACCTCTCCGCCGGGGCGCTCAACGGCATCACGCGCGACACCATCTTCGCGATCTGCCAGGACCTGGGCCTCAACCTCGTGGAAAAGCGCATCACGCGCGACGAGGTCTACATCTGCGACGAAGCCTTCTTCACGGGCACGGCCGCCGAGGTCACGCCCATCCGCGAGCTCGACCGCATCACCATCGGCGCGGGGGCGCGCGGGCCCATCACGGAGAAGATCCAGAGCGCCTTCTTCGACATCGTGCTCGGGCGCAACCCGAAGTACGCTGCCTGGCTCGCGCCGGTCTGATGCGCCGGGCCACCCGCACACGCCTGCCCATCGCTGGCGCAGCCACGAAGGAGCCTCCATGAGCCCCACCCCCAAGGCGGTCGTCGAGCTCACGGCCCAGGATCTGCAGGGCCCGGGCGTGACGCACTGCCCGAACCCGAAGATGCCGCTGTGGAGCAACCACCCGCGCGTCTACATCGACGTGGCCACCACCGGTGAAGGGGCCTGCCCTTACTGCGGCACCGTCTACCGGCTGGCCGCGGGCGAGAAGCTCGCGCACGCGCACTGAGCCATCCGCCTGCGCGGTGCGGTTGCATCCCTCCTTCGCGCCGATCCGCTTCGCCCGGCCACGCCCCGCACCCGCACCCCGCGCCCCCGCATGTCACGAAGCAAGCCGCAGATGGCCGCCCTGATGGCCTCGCCCGACGACATCGAGGCCCAGTTCTACGAGGCCCTGCAGCGCGGCGACATCGATCGCCTGATGGCCGTATGGGCCGATGACGACGAGGTGGTGTGCGTGCACCCGGGCGGCCCGCGCGTGATCGGGCCGGCGGCCATCCGCGCGAGCTTCGAGGCGATCTTTGCCAACGGTGCGATCCCGGTGATGCCCGAGCAGGTGCACCGGCTGCACACCATCGGCAGCGCCGTGCACCACCTGGCCGAGCGCATCACGGTGCAGACCAGCGAGGGGCCGCGCACGGCCTGGGTGCTGGCCACCAACGTCTACCTGAAGACGGCGCAGGGCTGGCGCCTGGTGGCGCACCACGCGAGCCCGGGCACCCTCGGCGAGGAGCCCAGCGAGCCGGACAATACCGCCACGCTGCACTAGCGCGCAGGGCCACGGCGCGCTCGCCCGAGCCGCCGGTGGCGCTTGCGCGGGTGCCGACTGGCTTGCTGCCCGGCCTGCCGCCCACGCGATGCACGACTACCGCGCCCCCTTCTGGCTGCCCGGCGGCAACCTGCAGACGATCTGGTCGGCCCTGGGTGCGCGCACGCACGCGCAGGAGCGGCCCGGCTTCGTGCGCGAGCGCTGGACCACCCCCGATGCGGACTTCATCGACGTGGACTTCCTGCACGGGGCGCCCGAGGGCGCGCCGATGCTGGCGCTCTTTCACGGCCTGGAGGGCTCCTCGGCGAGCCCCAACGTGGTGGCCTTTGCCGAGGCCGCGCGCCGGCGCGGCTGGGCCCTGGCGGTGCCGCACTTCAGGGGCTGCTCGGGTGAGCTCAACCACGCGCCGCGCGCCTACCACTCGGGCGACCACGAGGAGGTGGGCTGGATCCTGGCGCGGCTGCGCGCGCGCACGCATTCGCCGCTGCGCGCGGCGGGCATCTCGCTGGGGGGCAACGCGGTGCTGCGCTGGGCGCAGGAGGCCGGGCGCGCCGACGCGAGCGGCGCCGCGGCCGCGCAGATCGCGCGCGCGGTGGCCTCCATCAGCTCGCCCATCGATCTGGCGGCCGCCGGGCGTGCGATCGACAGCGGCTGGAACCGCCTAGTCTACGCGCGCATGTTCCTGGCCACGATGAAGCCGCGCGCGCTGGCGCGGCTGGCCCGCCACCCCGGGCTCTTCGACGGCGCGCGCGTGCGCGCGGCGCGCACCATCCGCGAATTCGATGACGCCTTCACCGCGCCGCTGCACGGCTTTGCGGGCGTGGACGACTACTACGCGCGCGCCTCGGCCAAGCCGGGGCTCGCCGAGATGAAGCTGCCTGCGCTCGTGCTCAACGCGCGCAACGACCCCTTCGTGCCGGCCTCGAGCCTGCCGCGGCCGCAGGAGGTTGCTGGGTGCGTGACGCTGTGGCAGCCCGCGCACGGCGGGCACTGCGGCTTTCCGGCGGGGGCACCGCCCGGGCACCTGCACCGGATGCCCGAGGCCGTGCTGGACTGGCTGGCTGCGCACTGAGACGCGGGCTATCCTCGGCCCATGGATGCGATCGTCGAAGCCGCCTTGCGCAAGTGGCCGCACGTGCCGCACTGCTACGGCTGGCTGGCGCTCGATGCGCGCGGCCAGTGGTACATGCGCGACGAGCGCACCCAGGCGGCCGGGCCCTTTCCGCAGGTCAAGGGCAGCCGCATCGAGCACGGCAAGCTGCTGGGCTTCATCCACCGCAACTACGCGCTCGACGCGCGCGGAGCGGCCTGCTTCCAGAACGGGCCGCAGCGCGTCTACGTGGAGCTCGAGGCCACTCCGTGGGTGTGGCGGCTGCAGGAGTGCTCACCGCAAGCACCCGGCGAGCCCGCACTGCAGGTGAGCGCACACTCCGGCCAGGGGGCTCGCGTGCAGGGTGTCTGGCTCGACGAAGCCGGGCGGCTGTTCCTGGCCTGCGACCTGGGCTTTGGCATCGTGCACAGCCTGGACATGCACCTGGCTGCTCAGGCCGTGGAGGCCGGAGCGTGGCAACCTCAGGAGATGGCGTTCGCGCAGATGCCGCTGCGCTTTGGCTACGTGCTGCGCCCGCTGCCTTGAGGGGCGGGGGAGCGATGCCAGGGCGGGCGGGACACGGAGCCCCGGGGCGCGCAGGCGGGCAGCAGCCGCCGGCCGCGGCTACTTCGGCGCGCTGGCCGCCGCCGCGGGCGCTTTCGGCTCGGCGAGCTTGCCACCGGCCTGGTTGCCCATGTAGACCACGGCGCGAGCGATCTCGAAGTCCGAGTAGTCGCCCCCGCCCTGGGCGGCCATCGCGCCCTTGCCCTTGAGGGCCGAGTTCAGCAGCGCGTCGTAGCCGGTCTTCAGGCGCGGGGCCCAGGCGGCGGCGTCGCCGAGCTTGGGCGCACCGGCGGCGCCCACGTTGTGGCAGGCCGCGCACTGGCCCTGGTAGACCTGCTCGCCCGTCTTGAGGGCGGCAACGTCGGAGGCGTCCTTGAGCTCCACCCGCGCCACAGGGGCGATGCGTTGCGCCACGGCCTCGGGCTTGAACGCATCGGTGCCGGCAGCGGGCTTGTCGCCCAGCGCCACGAAATTGACCAGCGCGATGATGATCACCACCGGGACGACCAGAGACAGCGTGACCGCCCAGGCGAGTTGCTTGGGCGTCTTGATCGGGCCCTCGTGGGCGGCATGCTCGGCGTTGTCGTGCGAATCGCTCATGGAATCCTCGAAAGTCGGCTGCGCAGGCCCGCTGCAGCCGCGCGTCCGTGCAACCCGCAAGTATAAACCTCGACCCTGCGCGAGGCTTTCACGCCCGGGGCAGGCGCTAGAATGCGCGGCCCTGGCGACCGTGGTGAAGTGGATATCATGCGGCCCTCCGAAGGCCGCGTCGCAAGTTCGATTCTTGCCGGTCGCGCCAGGCTCCGCGGGTCCGTGGCCGGGGGGGCCTCGAGCCGCGCGAGCCTGCCGGTGCGCCCTACACCATCCGCCGCAGCGCCTCGAAGAA
>JBJTVI010000231.1:0-7125 GCA_046081145.1 Rubrivivax sp. | reverse complement strand
GCTGCCCCGGCTGCCGCCCGCTGAGGTCTGCCGATGGCCGTCACGCTTACCGAGTCAGCCGCCCGCCACGTATCGCGCTATCTGCAGCGCCGGGGTCGCGGCGTGGGCGTGCGCCTGGGTGTGAAGACCACCGGCTGCTCGGGCCTGGCCTACAAGCTCGAGTACGCCGACGACCTGGCCCCGGAGGACATCGTTTTCGAGGACCACGGGGTGAAGGTGCTGATCGACCCCAAGAGCCTGCCCTACCTGGACGGCACCGAGCTCGACTACGTGCGCGAGGGACTCAACGAGGGCTTCAAATTCCACAACCCGCGCGAGAAGGATCGCTGCGGCTGCGGGGAGTCCTTCCGCGTCTGATCGGAAGGGCGTGATGCGACTCGAGGACGACGACTTCAGCCTCTTCGGGCTGCCGCGGGCCTATGCACTGGACCGGGGCGAGCTCGACGCGCGCTGGCGCGTGCTGCAGGCTCAGGTGCACCCGGACCGCTTTGCGGCCGAGGGTGCGGCGGCGCAGCGCGTGGCGATGCAGTGGGCGATGCGCGTGAACGAGGCCTTCCGGCGCCTGCGCGACCCGCTCTCGCGTGCGGCGTACCTGTGCACCCTGCAGGGGCAGGCGGTGCAGGCCGAGGGCAGCGCGGCGATGCCGCCGGGCTTCCTCGTGCAGCAGATGCAGTGGCGCGAGCGGCTCGAAGAGGCCGAGGGCGAACAGCCACTGCGGGCCCTGGACGAGGAGGCCGGCACGGCCGAGCGCCAGGCCTTCGAGCGGCTGGGCCGTCAGCTGGAGGCCGCGGCCGCATCGGGGCAGGCCGCCGAGGCAGCCGCCACGGTCAGGTCGCTGATGTTCGTGCGCCGCTTCCGCGAGGACCTGGCCCGCCGGCTCGAAGCCTTCGAAGCCTGAGGGCGAGGCGGCTTCGTCCATCGATTGCGCTTCCCCGTTCCGTTTCGCCCGTACCCGACCCCATGGCGCTGCTGCAGATCTCCGAACCCGGCCAGTCCCCCGACCCGCACCAGCGGCGTATCGCGGTGGGCATCGACCTGGGCACCACCCACTCGCTCGTGGCCGCGGTGCGGCACGGCGTGGCCGAGTGCCTGCCCGACGCACAGGGGCGGGTGATCCTGCCTTCGGTGGTGCGCTACCTGGAGGGCGGGCGGCGCCAGATCGGCGTCGAGGCGCGCGAGGCGCAGGCCGAGGACGCCGCCCACACGGTGGCCTCGGTCAAGCGGCTGATGGGCAGGCGGCTGGCCGACGTGCCGGGCCACGAGAAGCTGCCCTATGCCTTCGTGGATCGGCCCGGCATGGTCGCCATTGCCACCCGCGACGGCGAGAAGACACCGGTGGAGGTCTCGGCCGAGATTCTGGCCGCCTTGCGCCAGCGTGCCGAGGACACCTTCGACGACGAGCTCTACGGCGCGGTCATCACCGTGCCGGCCTACTTCGACGATGCCCAGCGCCAGGCCACTAAGGACGCTGCGCGCCTGGCGGGCCTGAACGTGCTGCGCCTGCTCAACGAGCCCACCGCGGCAGCGGTGGCCTACGGCCTGGAGAAGGGCAGCGAGGGCCTGTATGCCGTCTACGACCTCGGCGGCGGCACCTTCGACGTCTCGCTGCTGCGCCTGGCGCGCGGGGTGTTCGAGGTGGTTGCGACGGGGGGTGACGCTGCGCTGGGCGGCGATGATTTCGACGATGCTCTGGCCCAGTGGGCGCTTGCGCAGGCGGGCCTGGCGGCCAGGACGCCGCAAGACCGGCGCGCGGTCCTGGTGGCCGCACGGGCCGCCAAGGAGGCGTTGAGCCAGGAGCAGCAGGTGCGGCTCCAGGCACGGCTTTCCACGGGCGAGATCGACCTGGCGGTCGACCGCCCGGGCCTGGAGGCGCTGGCCGCGCCGCTGCTGGCCCGCACGATGACGGCCGTTCGCCAGGTGCTGCGCGACGCCGCCGTCGCCCGCGGCGACGTGCAGGGGGTGGTGCTCGTGGGCGGCTCCACGCGCATGCCGGCGGTGCGCGAGGCGGTGGCCAGCTACTTCGGCCGCGAGCCGCTCACCGATGTGAAGCCCGACGAGGTGGTGGCCCTCGGCGCGGCGCTGCAGGCGCACGCGCTGGCCGGCCACGGCCAGGGCGATGGGCTGCTGCTGCTGGACGTCACGCCGCTCTCGCTCGGCCTGGAGACGATGGGCGGGATCGTCGAGCGCATCATCGAGCGCAATGCCACGATCCCGGTGGCCAAGGCGCAGGATTTCACCACCTACCAGGATGGCCAGAGCGCGATGGCGCTGCACGTGGTGCAGGGCGAGCGCGACCTGGTGGCCGATTGCCGCAGCCTCGCGCGCTTCGAGCTGCGCGGCATCCCCCCGATGGCCGCCGGTGCCGCGCGCATCCGCGTCACCTTCCAGGTCGATGCCGACGGGCTCCTGAGCGTGTCGGCTCGCGAGCTCGCCAGCGGGGTGGAGGCCTCCATCGTCGTCAAGCCGAGCTACGGCCTGGCCGACGACGAGATCGCGCGCATGCTGCAGGAGGGCTTCGCGTACGCCGACGCCGACATGGCGGCACGGCGCCTGGCCGAGGCCCGTGTGGAGGCCGAGCGCATGGTGCTGGCCACCACCGCCGCGCTCGCCGCCGACGGCGAACTGCTGTAGGCCGGAGAGCTTTCGGCCATCGAGGAGCTGATGCAGGCCGTGCGCAGCGCCGCGGCCACCGATGACGCATCGGCCATCGATGCCGCGGTGCAGGCGCTGGCGCGCGGCACGGAGGGCTTCGCGGCTGCCCGCATGAACCGCAGCATCCGCGCTGCCCTGGCCGGCCGCAAGGTCGAAGAGGTCTGAACCCCATGCCCGTGATCCGCATCCTTCCGCACGCCGAGTACTGCCCCGATGGGGCCACGGTGGAGGCACCGCGCGGCACCTCGATCTGCGAGGCGCTGCTGGACCACGGCATCGAGATCGAGCACGCCTGCGAGATGAGCTGCGCCTGCACCACCTGCCACGTGGTGGTGAAGGAAGGCTTCGCCTCGCTGGGCGAGATGGACGAAGCCGAGGAGGACCTGCTCGATCGCGCCTGGGGCCTGACGCCCACTTCCCGCCTGTCGTGCCAGGCCATCGTGTCGGACCGCGACGTGACGATCGAGATCCCGAAGTACTCGATCAACCACGCGCGCGAGAAGCACTGAGGGGCGCCGGTTTCGCGCTTCCGATTCGCCAGGTCCTCGAGCCGATGCTCCGTCGAGCCGCAGATCCCTCGAGCCGCCAGGCTTGCCCCCCGACCATCGTGACCCCGCACCACCCATGATCGTGCTCGGCGTGGAATCGTCGTGCGACGAGACCGGCGTGGCGCTCGTCGAAGCCTCGCCCGAGGGGCATGTGCGCCTGCGCGGCGATGCCCTGCACAGCCAGGCCCGGATGCACGCCCAGTACGGTGGCGTGGTGCCCGAGCTCGCCTCGCGCGACCACATCCGGCGCATCGTGCCACTCACGCGCCAGGCGCTGCAGCAGGCCGGGCTCGAACTTCCGCAGGTGGATCTCGTGGCATGGACGCGCGGCCCGGGCCTGGCGGGCGCGCTGCTCGTGGGTGCAGGCTTTGCCGCCGCGCTGGCTGCGGCGCTGGACCGCCCGGCGCTGGGGATCCACCAACTGGAGGGCCACCTGCTGTCGCCCTTCCTGTCGGCCGATCCGCCCGAGTTCCCCTTTGTCGCGCTGCTCGTCTCGGGCGGCCACACGCAGCTCATGCGTGTGGAGGGCGTGGGCCGCTACGAACTGCTGGGCGAGACCATCGACGACGCGGCTGGCGAGGCCTTCGACAAGACAGCCAAGCTCATGGGTCTGGGGTATCCGGGTGGGCCGGCCCTGGCGCGCCTGGCCGAGGGCGGCAACCCCCGCGCCTTCGCTCTGCCGCGCCCGCTGCTGCACAGCGGCGAGCCCGACTTCTCGTTTGCGGGCCTCAAGACGGCGGTGCTGACGCAGCACCGCCGGCTCGGTCCCGATCCCTCGGCCCAGGCGCTGGCAGACCTGGCCGCGAGCACCCAGGCGGCGATCGTCGAGGTGCTGGTGGCCAAATCGAAACTGGCGCTGGCGCGCACCGGCCTGGGCCGGCTGGTCGTGGCCGGAGGCGTCGGGGCCAATCGGGAACTGCGCCACCAGCTCGATGCCGCCTGTGCCGCCCGGGGCGTGCGGGTGCACTACCCCGAGCTGCACCTGTGCAGCGACAACGGCGCCATGATCGCCTTGGCCGGCGCCATGCGGCTGGCCGCCGGGCAGGCGGTCGCGCAAGGCGACGGCGCCTTCGACGTGCGGCCGCGCTGGCCGCTGGGCGAGGCCTGAGCCCCGGCTCGCGCCGGCTGGCCGCTCAGTTGACGGTCAGGTGTGCGCTGGCGGCCGCGCTGCGCTTGCCCAGCGTCAGCGTGAGCACGCCGTTGTCCAGGCGCGCCGCCGACTGCGACTGGTCGACTTCGGCCGGCAGCGTGAAGCGCCGTGCGTAGCTGCCCGCACTGCGCTCGCGGTACACGATGCGCTCGCCTTCGCCGCGCTCGGCTTCCTGGCGCACCTGGGCCTGCACGCTCACCTGGTTGCCCTCGATGGCCACCTTCACGTCTTCCTTGGCCACGCCGGGCAAGTCGAGCTTGACGGTCCAGGCCTGGGGCGATTCGGTGACATCCAGAGCCGGGCTGAGGATGGCGGCCGTCGGAGCCGACGGCGCTGCCGCGGAGGGCGCATTGAAGAAGCGGTCGATGTCGCCGAAGAGGCGCGACCACTCGGGGGAACGGCGGGTGACGGGGACGAGGAACATGGCAGTCTCCTGACAGAGAGGATGTGAAACGAATGTCTTGTCGATCAGGTCGACCGGCCGGCTTCGGTCTTGCACCGTACGTGATTGCTGGCGCGCCGAATTCAAGTCGTGCCGGCACAATCGGGTGCATGCGTCCCGATATCCGATCCCTGCCTGGCTCCAAGATCCGCGAAGTGGCCAACGCCGGCCTGGGCCGGTCCGACGTGCTGGCCTTCTGGTTCGGCGAGAGCGACGAGGTCACACCCCTGGCCGTGCGCGAGGCGGCCCAAGCCTCGCTGCAGGCGGGCGAGACCTTCTACGCCCACAACCTCGGCCTGCCTGAGCTGCGCGAGGCCATCGCCCGCTACGCCTCGGGCTTGCACGGGCCGCTGGCGGCCGAGCGCGTGGCGGTCACGTCCTCGGGCGTCACCGCGCTGATGCTGGCCTGCCAGCTGCTGGCCGGCCCGGGCGACGAGGTGGCGGCCATCACGCCCGTGTGGCCCAACCTCACGGCGCAGCCGCTCATCCTGGGTGCCCAGGTGCGGCGCGTGCCGCTGCGCGTGCAAGGCGGTGCGTGGAGCCTGGACCTCGACGCCCTGCACGCCAGCGTCACCGACCGCACCCGCATGCTGCTGGTGAATGCGCCCAACAACCCCACTGGCTGGACACTCTCGGCCGAGGAGCAGCTCGCGCTGCTTGCGCACTGCCGCCGCACCGGCACGTGGATCGTGGCCGACGAGGTCTACGAGCGGCTGTGGTTCGGCCCGGGCGCGGCCGCCCCGAGCTTCCTGGACGTGGCTGACCCGGAGGACCGCCTCGTGGTGGTGCAGAGCTTTTCCAAGAGCTTCCTCATGACGGGCTGGCGCCTGGGCTGGATGGTGCTGCCCCAGGAGCACCCGGGCAGCGAACACGCCGGCTGCCTGGATGCCCTGGGCAAGCTTGCCGAGTTCAACACCTCGTGCACGCCGGTCTTCGTGCAGCGTGGCGGCCTGGCCGCGCTGGCGCAGGCCGAGGCCATCGTCCCGGGCATCCGCGCGCACATGCAGGCGTGCCGGGATCGTCTCGTGGAGGGTCTGCAGCGCCTGCCGCGCGTACAGGTGGCGCGGCCCGGCGGCGGCATGTATGCCTTCTTCCGCGTGGAGGGGGAGGGCGATTCGCTGGCACTGGCCAAATCGCTCGTGGCCCGCCAGGGCCTTGGCCTGGCGCCCGGCGCCGCCTTCGGGCCGGAGGGAGAAGGGTGGCTGCGCTGGTGCTTCGCTTCGCGCGACCTGGCGCGGCTGGATGCGGGGCTGCAGCGGTTGGCCGGCGCGCTGCGTTGAGCCTGGCGCTGCGGGGTGGGGCGGCCCCGCAACCCTTGCATGGGCTACAATGCGGGGTTTCACGCACGGCGCGGGTCGGTTTCACCCGCGTTCGCAAGTCCAACCGGAAACCGTTCGGCCCGTCGCGCCCCCAGGGGTGCCCCAGGCATGCGCGGCTTCCACGAACCCGGAACACACGCATGACACTGTCCCTCACCCAGACGGCCGAAATCGTCCAGGCCCACGCCCGCGGCACCGCCGACACCGGCTCCCCTGAAGTGCAAGTCGCGCTGCTGACAGCGCGCATCAACCAGCTTACCCCGCACTTCAAGGCCAACCTCAAGGACCACCACGGCCGCCGCGGCCTGCTCAAGATGGTCAACCAGCGCAAGCGCCTGCTGTCCTACCTCAAGGACAAGGACGCCGACCGCTACACCGCGCTGATCCAGAAGCTCGGCCTGCGCAAGTGAACCCCGGGGGGCCCCGCGTGCTTCGACACTCTCGAGCCACCCAGGGCCCGTCTTCCACGGGAGACCGCAGCCGCACGGCAACTGCTGTGTCATTCCAAGGCGTCGCCTGCCGCACGTCGGCCAGTCGCGGCGCCCTGGAATGGCATTGTTGCCACGGCTCCACGGCTTCCAGCCACCTGGCGCGCCCGCGCGCGCGCCCTGACACGGAGATGCATCCATGAGCCTGTTCAACAAAGTCACCAAGTCGTTCCAGTGGGGCCCGCACCGGGTCACGATGGAAACCGGCGAAATCGCCCGCCAGTCCACCGGTGCGGTGCTCGTCGACATCGAGGGCACGGTGGTGCTCGCCACCGTGGTGGCCGCCAAGAACGCCAAGCCCGGGCAGGATTTCTTCCCGCTCACCGTCGACTACATCGAGAAGACCTACGCGGCTGGCAAGATCCCCGGCAGCTTCTTCAAGCGTGAGGGCCGCCCGAGCGAACTCGAGACGCTCACCAGCCGCCTGATCGACCGCCCGATCCGCCCCTTGTTCCCGGACGGCTTCTTCAACGAGGTGCAGGTGGTGATCCACGTGCTGAGCCTCAACCCCGAAGTCCAGGCGGAC
>JBJTVI010000230.1:0-6702 GCA_046081145.1 Rubrivivax sp. | reverse complement strand
GTTCTCCACCGGCACCAAGCCGCTGGCCGACCAGACCAAGTTCATCCCCTACGCGCCGGCGCGCAAGTCGTCTCTCGCCCTGGTCGAGGCGGCCACCAAGCCCTGGCTGCCCGGCCCGGCACAGGCTGGCCGCGGCTTCATGACCAACGCCGCGTGGTGGGCCGACAAGGCCGACGAGCTCAACCAGCGCTTCGCCGCCTGGGCGGCGCGCTGAAGGCGGGCTGAGGGCGCGCTGACGGCAGGCGCAGGGCCGGGTCGGATTCGAGGTCGAGGAGCCTGAGCATGCAGAGCCTGGCGGCCGCAGCACAGGGTGCCCCGGGCATCGACGACCCGGTGCTGCTGCGCCAGCGCCTGCGCCGCGCCGAGACGCGGCAGCGCCTGCGCGCCTACGCGCTGGTGCTGCCGCTGTTCGTCTTCACGCTCATCACCTTCCTCGTGCCCATCGGCATGATGCTGGTCAACAGCGTGCACGACCCGCTGGTGGCCGACTCCCTGCCGCGCAGCACGCCGCTGCTGCAGGCCCTGCCCGAGGGCACCGCCTCCCCCGACGAGGCCGTCTACGCCGCGCTGGCCGCCGACATGAAGGAGGCGGTGCGGCAGCAGCTGGCCACGCGGGTGGCCAGCCGCATCAATTTCGAGCACGGCGGGCTGCGGTCGGTCTTCATGAAGACCACCCGCACGGTGGCGCGCACCGAGCAGGGGCCGTGGAAGCCGGTGTTCCTCGAGGCCGACCCCGCCTGGGCCGAGCCGCGCATCTGGAGCGTGCTGCGCGCCACCAGCCACCGCGTGACGGGCGACTACCTGCTGCACGCGGTGGACCTCACGCGCGACGAGAACGGCCGCCTGATGCGCGAGCCCGTCGACACGCGCATCCACCTCATGGTCTTCGGCCGCACGCTGTGGGTGGGGCTGCTCGTGACGCTGCTTTGCCTGGCCATCGGCTACCCGCTGGCCTACTGGATCTCGCACCAGCGCCCGCGCACCGGCAACCTGCTCATGGTGCTGGTGCTGCTGCCCTTCTGGACCTCGCTGCTGGTGCGCACCACGGCGTGGATCGTGCTGCTGCAGAAGGAGGGCGTCGTCAACTCGCTGCTGATGGCCACGGGGCTCGTGAGCGAGCCGCTGCAGCTCACCTTCAACCGCTTCGGTGTGGTCATCGCGATGACGCACATCCTGCTGCCCTTCATGATCCTGCCGCTGGTCTCGGTGATGCGCGGCATCCCGCCGGCCTACGTGCGCGCCGCGCGCTCGCTCGGGGCCTCGCCGGCCACGGCCTTCTGGCGTGTGTACGTGCCGCAGTCGCTGCCCGGGGTGAGCGCGGGCGTGCTGCTCGTCTTCATCCTGTCGTTGGGCTACTACATCACGCCCGCGCTGCTGGGCAGCGCAGGCGACCAGATGATGAGCTTCTTCATCGCCGACAACCTCTCGCGCAGCCTCAACTGGGGCCTGGCCTCGGCGCTTGGCGCGCTGCTGCTGGCCGGCGTGCTGGTGCTGTACGCCGTCTACGAGCGCACGGTGGGCCTGACCAACATGCGCCTGGGCTGAAGGGGGGCCGAGCCGTGTCCGCGGCGCCGAGCCCCTCGAGCCTGCCGCCCCACGCGAGCCTGCGCGACCGGCTCGCGCGCGCGCTCCTGGTGGGCTTCAGCCTGGCGGCACTCGTCTTCCTGATGGCCCCGGTGCTGGTGGTGATCCCGCTGGCCTTCAACGCCGACCCCTACTTCACCTACCCGATCCAGCACTACACCACCAAGTGGTTCGTCGAGTTCTTCACCCCCGAGGCGTGGCGCACTTCGTTGCGCAACAGCTTCGTCATCGGCATCGCGGCCACGGCCATCGCCACCGCGCTGGGCACGCTGGCGGCGGTGGGTCTGGCGCAGCGCAACCTGCCGGGGCGGGCGCTCATCACCGCCATCCTCGTCTCGCCGATGATCGTGCCCATCGTCATCGTCGCGGTGGGCGCCTACTTCTTCTACTCCAGGCTCGGCATCGCCAACAGCCTCACCGGCATCGTGCTCGCGCACGCGGTGCTGGGCACGCCCTTCGTGCTCATCACGGTGTCGGCCACCCTCGCCGGTTTCGACCGCTCGCTCGTGCGCGCGGCGCGCATGCTCGGGGCCTCGCCCTTCACGGCCTTTCGGCGCGTGACGCTGCCCATCATCTGGCCGGGGGTCTTCTCCGGCGCGCTCTTCGCCTTTGCCACCTCCTTCGACGAGGTGGTGGTGGTGCTGTTCCTGGGCAGCGTCGAGCAGCGCACCATCCCGCGCCAGATGTGGACGGGCCTGCGCGAGCAGCTCAGCCCGACCATCCTGGCCGCCGCGGTGGTGCTCATCCTGATCTCGGTGGCGATGCTGCTGGTGCTCGAGGCGCTGCGCCGGCGCAACGTGCGCCTGCGCGGGCTGCAGGAGTAGCGGCGATGCGCACGCGCTGGACCGTCCGCGTCGAGGAGCTGCCCACGCAGCTGCCCTTCGGGCGCAGCCGCGCCCAGGCCACCTTGCAGCCCGTGAGCGTGAGCCTGGTCGTCAACGGCCTGGCGCCCGATGCACCGGATGGGCGCGAGGAGTGCATCGACCTCGAGCCCGTGTGCCGCTGGATCACCGACGCCTGGCCCGCCAGCGCCCCCACGCCGGCGCTGGAGAACCGCGTGAGCGAACTGCTGGCGCAGCTCTTCGAATCCGACCGCCGCGTGCAGGATGCGTGGGTGGGGGTCTACCGCACGGCTGGCGCGGCCGGTGCGCGGCGCTTCGGCGTGGAGCGGCAGGCCAGCCGATTGCAGTTCCAGTCGCAGCTGGCGGCGCGCCAGCGCGGCTGAGGGCGTCGCCAACCCGGGGCAAGGCCGGGCCACCAGGGCTGGGTTTCAGCCGCCCCAGACCTCGCCCAGCACCCGCACCCAGTTCTCGCCCATCACGCGGCGGATGCGCGTCTCATGCCAGCCGCGGCGCTGCATCGCAGCCGTGAGGTTCGGAAACTCGCCGATCGTGCGCAGGCCCTGCGGGTTGAGGATCTCGCCGAACTCGGTGAGCTTGCGCGAGCGGCCCTTGTCGCGCGTGATCCAGTCGAAGAACTCCGGGCCCCAGCCCTGCGTGAAGTCGGTGCCGATGCCCACCTGCTCCTCGCCCACGAGGTCGAACACGTACTCGATGGCCTGCACGTAGTCGTCCACCGTGGCCGCCGTGCCGCGCGCCAGGAAGGGCGGGAACATCGTCACGCCCACGAAGCCCCCGCGCTCGGCGATGAAGCGCAGCTGCTCGTCGCTCTTGTTGCGCGGGTGGGCTCTCAGGCCGGCGGGCAGGCAGTGGGTGTAGGCCACCGGCTGCTTCGAGGCGAGGATCACGTCCTCGCTCGTCTTCGCGCCCACGTGGGAGAGGTCGCACAGGATCCCGAGGCGGTTCATCTCGGCGATGACCTCGTGGCCGAACTCCGACAGGCCACCGTCGTGGCGCTCGTAGCAGCCCGTGCCCACCCAGTTCTGCGTGTTGTAGGCGATCTGCATCACGCCCACGCCGAGCGCCTTGAAGAGGCCGAGGTAGTCGAGCCTGTCCTCGATGCCCGAGAGGTTCTGCCAGCCCAGGATGATGCCGGTGCGGCCCTCGGTGCGCGCACGCCGGATGTCGGCGGCGCTGCGCACCTGCAGGATCAGGTCGGCGTGCTCGCGGAAGTGCCGCTGCCAGCGCGCGATCTGGTCCATCGACTCGCGAAAGTTCTCCCAGATCGAGCAGGTGCAGTTGGCCGCCGTCACGCCGCCACGGCGCATGTCCTCGAAGATGGCGCGGTCGAAGCGCGAGATGTTGAGCCGGTAGACCATGAGTGAAGAGAACCTGAACGCCCCGATACGCCGTCGCCTGCTGCAGGCCGCCGGCGGTGCAGCCGCACTGGCCGCCCTGCCCCGGCTGGGTTACGCGCAGTCCGGCGAGCTGACCGTGACGAACTGGGGCGGCGACTGGAACGACCGCACCATGCGCTTCATCGAGACCCCGCTGGTGGAGAGCAAGGGCATCAAGATCGTGCGCGCCCTCAACCTCGAGCCCGAGCGCAAGTCCAAGCTGCTGGCCGAGCGCAACCTGCCGCGCGGCACGCTGGACATCGCCCACTTCAGCGGCGCCGATGCCTTCGAGCTCAACGAGCAGGGCATCTGGGAGACGCTGGACCTCTCCAAGATCCCCAACTACGCCAACGTGCGCCCCGCGCTGCGCGTGCCCTACTTCGTGCCCTGGGTCTTCGGCGGCGTGACCATCGCCTACAACCCGAAGTTCATCAAGGATCCGCCCACCTCGCTGGCCGAACTCTGGAACCCCAAGTACGCAGGCAAGCTAGGCGTGCTCGACCAGAGCTTCTTCAACTGGATCTACATGGCCGCACTCGTGGGCGGTGGGAAGATGAACAACGTCGACCCGGCCTGGGCCAAGCTGGTCGAAATGAAGCAGGCCATGAAGCCGCGCATCTACCCCACCCACCAGCAGCTGGCCGCGGGCTTCCAGAACGGGGAGGTGTGGATCTCGGCCAACTACTCCGCGCGCATCGCGCAGTGGGCCAAGGACGGCGTCTCGGTGCGCTCCTCCTACCCCAAGGAGGGCGCCATCACGATCATCTTCGGCGCGGCGATGCCCAAGAAGGTGCGCAACAAGGAGGCGGCCTACCTCTACCTGAACGCGCTGCTCGACCCCAAGGGGCTGGGTGCGTACTCGGCTGCCTCGATGTACGCCCCCTCCACCACCAACGCCGAGCTGAGCGCCGAGGTGAAGGCCGCCATCGATTTCAGCGCCGAGCAGGCCAGAAGCTTCAACAACGTGGACTACGCCTACCAGGCCAAGAACATCGCCGGCTGGCTCGAGCGCTGGAACAAGGAGTTCAAGGGCTGACCCGGCCTGCTGGCGTCGCGCGGGAGGAGGGGCCATGCGCGATCCCGAGAGACCCGGCATCAGGGGGGCGGCGCTCGCGCTGCCCGCCCTGCTGCTCGTGTGCGCCTTCCTGATGGCGCCGCTGGCCCTGGTGCTGCGCTACAGCTTCGACCGCTTCGACCCCGCCCAGCTGATGATGGGCGTGTTCGAGGTGGCCAACTACGTCAAGGCCTTCGGCGATCCCTTCTACCAGGGCGTGCTCGCCACCACGGCGCGCATCGCCGGGCTGTCCACCGTGATCGTGGTGGCGCTGGCCTTCCCGGTGGCGTACTTCATCTCGCGCGTGGAGTCCGAGCGGCTGCGCAGCCTGCTCATCATCCTCACGGTGCTGCCGCTGCTGCTGGGCAACGCGGTGCGTTCGGCCGCCTGGATGGTGGTGATGGGCACCAAGGGCGTGGCCAACTCGGTGCTGCTGGGCCTGGGGATCGTGCAGGAGCCGCTGAGGATCCTCTACACGCCCACGGCGGTGGTGATCGGCCTGGTCTCGGTGCTGCTGCCCTACGCCATCATCACGATGCAAAGCGTGATCGACTCCATCCCCGCCTCGCTGGAGGAGGCCGGGCGATCGCTCGGCCACTCGCCGCTGCGCACGGTCTTCAACGTCGTGCTGCCGCTGGCCATGCCGGGCATCGTGGCGGCAGCGGCCATCTGCTTTGCCCTGGGCATGAACGCCTACGCCACGCCGGTGCTCATCGGCGGGCCGAAGATGCAGATGATGGGGCCAGTGGTCTACGAGCAGATCGCCAAGGTCTCCAACTGGCCCTTCGGCTCCACGCTCGCGTGCATCCTGATGGTGGCCGCGGTGGCGCTGACGGTGGTCTCCTCGCGCTACCTGAGCCGGCGCTACTTCTGAGCCGCCCCATGATGGCCCGCCCCTCACCCGGACGCCTGCTCTTCGTCGCGCTCGTGGCCGGCGTCTTCGGCTTCGTCGTGCTGCCGCTGGTGGTGATCGTGTGGGCGGCCTTCTTTGCCGACAAGATCCTCACCTTCCCGCCCAGCGGCTACACCCTGTCGTGGTTCACCCGCGCCTGGACGCTGAGCGACTTTTCCTCGGGCTTTCTGATGAGCCTGAAGGTGGGGACGATCGCCACCGCGTGCTCGCTGCTCCTGGGCGTGCCGGCGAGCCTGGCCATCGAGCGCCTGGCCTTCCCCGGGCGCGAGACGGTGCGCCAGATCCTGCTCTCGCCCATGTACGTGCCGGCCATCGTGGCGGGGGCGGCGGTCTACGTGTACCTCATCCAGGTCGAGATCCTCACCAACGTGCAGTTCGCCGCCACGCTGCCGGGCCTCGTGATCGCCCACACCCTGGTGGCGCTGCCCTGGACAATGCGCCTGGTGTGCGCCTCGCTCGTCACACCAACGCGGCCTCCGAGGAGGCCGCGCGCAGCCTCGGGGCCAACCCGGTGCAGACCTTCTTCCTCGTCACGCTGCCCATCATCCGCCCGGGCGTGATCGCCGCGGCCATGTTCTCCTTCATCGCATCCTTCTCCGACCTGGAGAAGTCGCTCTTCCTCGTCGGGCCGGGCAAGACGACACTGCCCATCGCGATCGTCAACTACCTCGAGTGGAACCTCGATTCCACCATCGCCGCGGTGGCGACGGTGCAGATCCTGATCATCGGCGCGGCCCTGCTGCTGTCGGACCGCTACGTCAAGCTCGGAAAGGCCTTCTGAACCCATGGCCGGCGTCACCCTGTCGCGCATCCGCAAGCGCTACGGCGACTTCACCGCCGGCTCGAGCCTGGACCTCGACATCCGCGAGGGCGAGCTGCTCGCGCTGCTGGGCCCCAGCGGCTGCGGCAAGACGA
>JBJTVI010000229.1:0-3383 GCA_046081145.1 Rubrivivax sp. | reverse complement strand
GGCTGGAGCGCGCGATGGCCGAGGAGGTGCGGCTGCAGGCGGGCCAGCGTTCGCTCGATGCGAGCCGCAGCGCCATGACGCTGGCCGAGCACACCGTGGGCCAGGCCAGCGAGTTGATGCAGCGTGCGCGCGAGCTGCTCGTGGGGGCAGGAAACGCCACCTACGGCGACTCCGAGCGCCGCACGCTGGCCGATCGGCTCCGTGGCGTGCGTGAGGATCTGCTGCGCCTGGCCAACCGCAGCGATGGCGTGGGGGCCTTCCTCTTCGGCGGGCAGGGCGCAGCACAGGCACCTTTCGTCGACGCCCCCGGGGGCGTGCAGTTCCGCAGCCTGCCCGGGCAGGTCTCGGCCCAGCCCGGCGAGCCGCTGCCCATGACGGTGGACGGCGCCCAGGCGTTCATGGGTTCACCCACGGGCAACGGGGTGTTTGAAACCGCGCCCGCCACGGGCAACGGGCCGGGTGCCTGGATCGACAGCGGCCGCGTGGCCGACCCCGCGGCCCTGACCGGGGCCGATTACTCGGTGGTCTTCGCCACGGGCAGTGGCGGAACCACCTACCAGATCCTCAAGGACGGCAGCGCGCTGCCCGGCGGTGCACAGCCCTACCAGTCCGGGCAGGCCATCACCTTCGACGGCATGACCGTGACGGTGCAGGGCAGCCCCGCCGGTGGCGATGCCTTCACGGTCCAGCCCTCCACGCGCACGCTATCGGTCTTCGACACGCTGGACCGCGCGGTGCGCGAGCTCGGCACGCCCGGGCGCAGCAAGGCGCAGCTCGCGCAGAGCGTCGACAGCGGCCTGACCCGCCTGGATGCCTCCCTCGGCACGCTGCTGGCCGTGCGCTCGCAGCTGGGCTCCGTGCTCGACCGCACCGACAGCCTCGAGCAGCACATGAGCGGCCTGCAGGAGCAGGTCGACGCACAAAAGGCCGACGCCAACGACATCGACCTGGCCAAGGCGGTATCGGACATGCAATCGGTCCAGACCGGCTACGATGCTGCGCTCAAGGCGTATTCCATGGTTCAGCGGATGTCGCTCTTCGATTACCTGCGCTAGCGCTCACCTCTTCTTCTCTCACGATGTCCAGCCTTCCCGCCCTCGATCAGATCGTCATCGGCTACTCCACCCTGACCGACCGCCAGCGCGCCCCCGCGGGCATGCGGCTGACGGTGGTGCCCACCCCGGGCCGGGCCGTGCCCGATGCCAAGGCGCTGTTGCAGGCCGTCGGCCAGGCCTTTCCCGCGCCCGCCCTCGTGATGCTCAACCTGGCCGACGAGGCGCTGCTCGATGCGGTGCTGGCCGAGCCGCAGATCGAATCCAACGTGGTGGTGGAGGTGCCCGCCTTCCTGGCCGAGCAGGTGCCGCGTGCCGACACCTTGCGACGCCTTCGCCAGCTCGGCGTGGGCCTGGCCTACACCGGGCGCAGCGCCGCGGAGATTCCGCCGGTGCTGCAGAACTGTTTCCGCTACGCCATCACCGAGCTCGGTGCCCCGCCCGCGCCGGGTGGTGCGCTGGCCCCGCGCTCGGTCACCTCGATGGTCTCGGGCGTGGCCGAAGTCTCCGAGCTCGACCGCGTGTTCGCCTCCGGCGCGGCCATTGCCGTGGGCTGGCCGGTGGAGCCCACCGCGCCGGTGACCGGCAAGGGACAGGTGGCGCCCGAGCTGCGCGGCATCATGGAGCTGATGAACCGCGTGGACCGCGGCGAGCCGGCCGAGAAGATGGAGCCCGTGCTCAAGACCGACCCCACGCTTGCCTTCCGGCTGCTGCGCTACATCAACTCGCCGGCCTTCGGCCTGCGCGTGGAGGTCACCTCCTTCAAGCATGCGCTGATGCTGCTGGGTTACGGGCGGCTCAAGCGCTGGCTCGCGCTCCTGCTGGCCTCGGGCACGCGCGACCCCGCTGCCCGGCCTCTCATGCGGGCCTCGGTTTACCGCGGGTTCCTGATGGAAGAGCTCGGGCGCAACTCCGGGGACGACGAGATGCGCAGCGAGATGTTCGTCTGCGGCGTGTTCTCGCTGCTCGACCAGATGCTGCGCCAGCCCTTCTCCGAGTTGCTCAAGAGCGTGCCCGTGCCCGACCGCGTGGCCAGCTCGCTGCTGCACGCCGAGGGCCCCTACGCCGGTTACCTGCGCCTGGTGCGGGCGCTGGAGCAGAGCTCCCCGCCGGATATTCGCGAGCGCGCCGGTGAGCTCTTCCTCACCCAGGGTGAGGTGAGCCGCGCCGTGCTGGCTGCGATGGCCGGCGCCCGTCAGGTCGAGTAAGCGGAAGTCGGGCCGATGCCTTCACCGGCTGATCCGCCGCCGGCGCCCGAAGAGCTGGGCGCACAGTCCCAGGCCTGGGCCTCCCTGCTCGAGCGGCTGCTGCGCGGCCTGGAGCACGGCAGCCGCCAGTGGCCCATCGGCAAGCGCAAGGACAACGTGGCGCGCCTGCTGGTGATGAACCGGCAGGACATCCACCGCCTGCGCCAGCGCCTGGAGCCGCTGGTGGCCTCCTGGGAGGGCGACAAGGCATCGGGCTCGGCGCCCCTGGCTGCGTCGGCTGCGCCGGCCCCAGCGGCTGCGGCTGCGGCTGCGGCTGCAGCGGCTATGGCGCCAGTTGCGCCGGCCGCCTCGGCGATCCCGGCCGTCCCGGCCGGTGCGGCCGCGGCGCCCGCCCCATCCCCCACCCCGCACGAGGACGCGCCGTGGCAGCTCCCGCCCAACCGCTGGCACGCGGTGGTGGCCAGCCTGGAGCTCACGGTGTGCACCGCGCTGCCCAAGGGCGATCCGCGTGCCGTCGAGGCCGCCGAGACCCTTGCCCGGCTGGGTGAGCGGCTGCGCCGCGAAGGGGCCACGCAGGCGATAGCCGAGGAGGTGGAGCTGGCCTGCAAGTCCGTGCGGCGGCTCGTGTCGCATCGGCATCACCTGCTCGGCGAGCTGGGCGCGCTGTGCACCAACCTCACCGAGGGCCTGGTGGAGCTCTCGGAGGACGACAGCTGGGCGCGCGGCCAGGCTGCCGCCGTGCGCGAGCGGCTCGATGGGGAGGTGAGCGTGCGCAGCGTGCGCGCAGCCGCCGAGATGCTCAACGAGGCGCGTGCGCGGCATCAGCGCGTGCGCCAGGAGCGCGACGCCGCGCGCAACGCGCTGCGCGACGTGATCCCGCGCATGCTGGCCGAGCTGGCTTCGCTGGATGGCCAGGCCGGCGATTTCGAGGGCAAGCTGGCCCGCCACGCCCAGGCCATCCAGGGCGCCGACACCATCGAGAGCCTGGCCGGCGTCGTCTCGGCCATGGTCGACGAGACGCGCGCGGTGCAGCAGGTGGTGGGCAACGCCCGCGGCCGGCTCGAGGAGGAATCGCGCAAGGCCGATCAGATGCAGCGCCGCGTGCAGCAGCTCGAGGGCGAGC
>JBJTVI010000228.1:0-3979 GCA_046081145.1 Rubrivivax sp. | reverse complement strand
GGCTATTTCATCGTCGCGGCCTTCGTCGTGGCCGCCGTGGTCACCCCGCCGGACGTGATCTCGCAGCTCTCGCTGGCCATCCCGATGTGCATCCTCTACGAGATCGGCATCGTGGCCGCCAGGTTCTTCATCCGCTCCACGCGCCCGCCCGAGAGCTGAGCCGCCTGGGGTGCGTAAGGCGCCTTGGGCCGCCTGGGCCGCTTGCAGCCCGTCAGCGCGCGGAGGACGCCGCCGGCCGCTCCCCCACCGTCACCGAAACCTCCTGCCGCTGCGCGCCGCGCTGCACCCGGATGGCCACGCGCGCGCCCGGCCGCAGCGCTGCCACCGCGCGCAGCATCTCGGCGGTGCTGCGCACGGCCTGGCCTCCCAGCGCGAGCACGACGTCCCCGGGGCGCAACCCCGCAGCGCTGGCCGGGCCGCCCTGCAGCACGCCGGCCACCAGCACGCCCTCGCGCCCGGGCAGCCGCATCGATTCGGCAAGTTCCTCCGTGAGGTCGCGCGGCTCCACCCCGATCCAGCCCCGCACCACCCGGCCCTCACGCACGAGGGCGTCCATCACCTCGCGCGCCAGATCGATGGGTACTGCAAAGCCGATGCCCAGGCTCGCCCCGCTGGGCGAGTAGATGGCGGTGTTGATGCCCACCAGCGCGCCGCGCACATCCACGAGGGCGCCGCCGGAGTTGCCCGGGTTGATGGCGGCGTCGGTCTGGATGAAGTTCTCGTAGGTCGACAACCCGAGCTGGCTGCGCCCGAGCGCGCTCACGATGCCCGCCGTGACGGTCTGCCCCACGTTGAAGGGGTTGCCGATGGCCAGCACGGGGTCGCCCACCTGCAGGGCGCGAGAGTCGCCCAGGGTGATGGCGGGCAGCCGCTCCAGGCTCAGCTGCAGCACCGCAATGTCGGTCTCGGGGTCGGTTCCCACCACGCGCGCGGTGGCCTCGCGCCCGTCGGCCAGGCGCACCTCCACCTCGCTTGCCCCGGCGATCACGTGGTGGTTGGTCAGCAGGTAGCCCTGGGGTGAGACGATCACGCCCGAGCCCTGGCCGGCGCGGGCCCCGCCGCGGGGCGGCTGCTCACCGTGAAAGAAGCGCAGGGTCGGATCCGAGCCCGGGCCGGGGCGCACGGGGCGCGCGTAGGCGGTCACGCTCACCACGGCGGGCAAGGCGGCGGCAGCCGCCGCGCGCAGGCCCGAGCCGGCCAGGGCCGGCTGCCCCGGGGCCGGCGGCGCCTCGAAGACGGCCACCGTGGGCAGCGGGCCGCGGCCGCGCACCCAGTCGGGCTTGAGCGTGGCCAGCACGAACAGCACCGCCACCGCCACCGTCACGGCCTGGGCGAAAATCAGCCACAGTCTACGCATCGACCTTACCGAGCCTTCCGATGAACCGTCCGTCGCGGCCCGCCAGCCGGGATTATCCGGTGCCCCGCCCGGCTTGGGCGGGCATGCCGCCGATCCTGCTCACGATGGGCGACCCCGCGGGCATCGGCCCGGAGCTCGTGGTGCGTGCGTGCGCGCAGGGCGAGGCGCAGGACTGCGCCATCGTGGGGGATCCCGCCGTGCTCGCGCGGGCTGCCCGGGCCTGCTCGCTGCCGCTGCCCGAGGCGCTGGTGCTGTGCCCGCCCGGTCTCCCGGAGGGCCTGGACACGCTGCCCTGGGGGCGCGTGGATGCACGCGCGGGGGCGGCTGCCGCGCGCTGCATCGAGCACGCCGTGGCGCAGTTGCAGGCCGGCCGCGCCCGCGCCGTGGTGACGGCACCCCTGCACAAGGGGGCCCTGGCCGCCGCGGGCATCGGCTTTCCCGGGCACACCGAGATGCTGCAGGCGCTGGCCGCGCGCGTGCCCGGTGGCGCACTCGGGAACCTGCCGCCGGTGCGGATGATGCTGGCCAACGACGAGCTGCGCGTGGTGCTCGTGACGATCCACCTCGCACTGCGCCAGGCGATCGAGGCCGTGACCTTCGAGGCGGTGCTGCAGACGCTGCGCATCGCCCACGGGGCCGCGCACGCCTTCCTCGGGCGCACTCCGCGCATCGCCGTGGCCGGGCTGAACCCGCACGCGGGCGAGGGTGGGCTCTTCGGCGATGAAGAGATCCGCATCATCGCGCCGGCGGTGCAGGCGGCGCGCGCCGAAGGCATCGAGGCGAGCGGCCCCTACGCGCCCGACACCGTCTTCATGCGGGCGCGCCACGTGCCCGGCCATCCGGGTGAATTCGACCTCGTCGTGGCCATGACGCATGACCATGGCCTCATCCCGGTGAAGTACCTCGGCGTGGAGCAGGGGGTGAACGTCACGCTGGGGCTGCCCTTCGTGCGCACCAGCCCGGACCACGGCACCGCCTTCGACATCGCTGGGCTCGGCCGGGCCGATGCGTCGAGCCTGGTGACCGCGATCCGGCAGGCGCGCCGCCTGGCCGGGCTCGGCCCTGGCGGGCCGGAGCCGCTCGGCTAGAATACGGGTTTGTCCCCAGTATCTGCCGAGAAGCCTCCCGGAGCTGTTCATGAGTGAATCCGTCGCCGACCCGGCACGCCGAACCTGGATTGCGATCACCTGCGGCGCCGGCGCCGTTGCCGGCGTCGGCGTGGCCGTGCCTTTTGTCAGCACCTTGTCGCCGTCGGAGCGTGCCAAGGCCGCTGGCGCAGCGGTGCAGGTGGATGTCTCCGCCCTCAAGCCCGGCGAGAAGCTCACGGTGGAGTGGCGCGGCAAGCCCGTCTGGATCATGCGCCGCACGCCCGAGCAGCTCGAGTCGCTGAAGAAGACCGAAGCGCAGGTGGCCGACCCGAAGTCCGACCGCAAGGCCTACCCCACGCCCGCGTACGCGAAGAACGCCCACCGCTCGATCAAGCCGGAATTCTTCGTGGCCGTGGGCATCTGCTCGCACCTGGGCTGCTCGCCCTCGGACAAGTTCACACCCGGCCCGCAGCCCTCGCTGCCCGACGATTGGACCGGCGGCTTCCTGTGCCCGTGCCACGGCTCCACCTTCGACGTCGCAGGGCGGGTCTTCAAGGCCAAGCCGGCGCCGGACAACCTCGAGGTGCCGCCGCACATGTACCTGTCGGACACCGTCTTGCTGATCGGCGAGGACAAGAAGGCCTGAGGCCTGTCCCGCATCGCCGCACCGCCGCACCCGTACACGCCCCCATTATCCCCCGAGGAATCCATGGCTGAATTCAAGGAAGCACCGGCTGGCGCGCCCGTCGCGCAGAAGCTGATGACCTGGGTCGACAACCGCTTTCCGGCAACCAAGCTCTACAAGGAGCACCTGTCGGAGTACTACGCGCCCAAGAACTTCAACTTCTTCTACTTCTTCGGGTCGCTGGCGCTGCTGGTTCTGGTGATCCAGATCGTCACGGGCATCTTCCTGGTGATGCACTACAAGCCCGATGCGAACCTGGCCTTCGCCTCGGTCGAGTACATCATGCGCGACGTGCCCTGGGGCTGGCTCGTGCGCTACATGCACTCGACCGGCGCCTCGGCCTTCTTCATCGTCGTGTACCTGCACATGTTCCGCGGCATGCTGTATGGCAGCTATCGCAAGCCGCGCGAACTGATCTGGCTGTTCGGCTGCCTGATCTTCCTGTGCCTGATGGCCGAGGCCTTCTTCGGCTACCTGCTGCCCTGGGGCCAGATGAGCTACTGGGGCGCCCAGGTGATCGTCAACCTGTTCGCTGCCGTGCCCTTCGTCGGCCCGGACCTGGCGCTGCTGATCCGTGGCGACTACGTGGTCAGTGATGCGACGCTCAACCGCTTCTTCAGCTTCCACGTGATCGCCATCCCGCTGGTGCTGATCGGTCTGGTGGCGGCGCACATCATCGCCCTGCACGAGGTGGGCTCCAACAATCCTGATGGCGTCGAGATCAAGGCCAAGAAGGACGCGCAGGGCCGGCCCCTGGACGGCATTCCCTTCCACCCCTACTACACCGTGCACGACATCATGGGGGTGTCGGTCTTCCTGCTGCTGTTCAGCGCCGTGGTCTTCCTCGCG